>NZ_JBSGXU010000001.1:0-143546 GCF_053610205.1 Streptomyces sp. NPDC054932
GCCCCGGGACTTTTCAGTCCCGGGGCCGCCCCTTTGGTGCTCGGTCGCGCTTACGCGCCCTTCGACAGGTCCGGGCCGGAGCCCGTGGCCTCGATGGGGGGAAGGTCCGGCAGGGCCGACTTCTCCTCACCGCGGAAGGTGAACTTGGCTTCCTCGCCCTCACCCTCCTTGCCGACGACCACGATGTGACCGGGACGCAGCTCGCCGAAGAGGATCTTCTCCGACAGGATGTCCTCGATCTCGCGCTGGATCGTCCGGCGCAGCGGCCGGGCACCCAGGATCGGGTCGTAGCCGCGCTTGGCGAGCAGGAGCTTCGCGTCACCGCTCAGCTCGATGCCCATGTCGCGGTCCTTCAGGCGCTCGTCGACCTTGGCGATCATGAGGTCGACGATCTGGATGATGTCTTCCTCGGTGAGCTGGTGGAAGACGACCGTGTCGTCGACACGGTTGAGGAACTCGGGCCGGAAGTGCTGCTTGAGCTCTTCGTTGACCTTCGCCTTCATCCGGTCGTATCCGGTCTTGGTGTCGCCCTGGGCCGCGAAGCCCAGGTTGAAGCCCTTCGAGATGTCCCGGGTACCCAGGTTGGTCGTCATGATGATGACCGTGTTCTTGAAGTCCACGACCCGGCCCTGGGAGTCGGTCAGACGACCGTCCTCCAGGATCTGGAGAAGGGAATTGAAGATATCCGGGTGGGCCTTCTCGACCTCGTCGAAGAGGACGACGGAGAACGGCTTCCGGCGCACCTTCTCGGTGAGCTGGCCACCCTCTTCGTAGCCCACGTAGCCGGGGGGCGAACCGAAGAGACGGGAAACCGTGTGCTTCTCGCTGAACTCCGACATGTCGAGGGAGATCAGCGCGTCCTCGTCGCCGAAGAGGAATTCGGCGAGCGTCTTGGAGAGCTCGGTCTTACCGACACCGGACGGACCGGCGAAGATGAACGAGCCACCCGGACGCTTCGGGTCCTTCAGACCCGCACGGGTACGGCGGATGGCCTGGGAGAGCGCCTTGATGGCGTCCTTCTGGCCGATGACCCGACGGTGGAGCTCGTCCTCCATGCGGAGCAGTCGCGAGGACTCCTCCTCGGTGAGCTTGAAGACGGGAATGCCGGTCGCGGTCGCGAGGACTTCGGCGATGAGCTCACCGTCGACCTCGGCGACGACGTCCATGTCGCCGGCCTTCCATTCCTTCTCGCGCTTGGTCTTCGCCGCCAGCAGCTGCTTCTCCTTGTCGCGGAGAGAGGCCGCCTTCTCGAAGTCCTGGGAGTCGATGGCCGACTCCTTGTCGCGGCGCACGCCCGCGATCTTCTCGTCGAACTCGCGGAGGTCCGGCGGCGCGGTCATCCGGCGGATGCGCATCCGGGAGCCGGCCTCGTCGATCAGGTCGATCGCCTTGTCCGGGAGGAAGCGGTCCGAGATGTACCGGTCCGCCAGCGTCGCCGCCTGGACGAGGGCCTCGTCCGTGATGGAGACGCGGTGGTGGGCCTCGTAGCGGTCGCGCAGGCCCTTGAGGATCTCGATCGTGTGGGGGAGGGAAGGCTCCGCCACCTGGATCGGCTGGAAGCGGCGCTCGAGGGCCGCGTCCTTCTCGAGGTGCTTGCGGTACTCGTCGAGCGTCGTGGCACCGATGGTCTGGAGCTCACCACGGGCCAGCATGGGCTTGAGGATGCTCGCGGCGTCGATCGCGCCCTCGGCGGCGCCCGCACCCACGAGGGTGTGGAGCTCGTCGATGAACAGGATGATGTCGCCGCGGGTGCGGATCTCCTTGAGCACCTTCTTCAGGCGCTCCTCGAAGTCACCGCGGTAGCGGGAACCCGCGACCAGGGCGCCGAGGTCGAGCGTGTAGAGGTGCTTGTCCTTCAGCGTCTCGGGAACCTCGCCCTTGACGATCGCCTGGGCCAGGCCCTCGACGACGGCGGTCTTGCCGACGCCGGGCTCGCCGATGAGGACCGGGTTGTTCTTCGTACGGCGGGACAGCACCTGCATGACCCGCTCGATCTCCTTCTCGCGCCCGATGACCGGGTCGAGCTTGGATTCGCGGGCCGCCTGGGTGAGGTTGCGGCCGAACTGGTCCAGGACCAGCGAGGTCGAGGGCGTGCCCTCGGCCGGCCCGCCGGCCGTGGCCGACTCCTTGCCTCCACCGGTGTAGCCGGAGAGCAGCTGGATGACCTGCTGCCGGACTCGGTTGAGATCGGCGCCCAGCTTCACGAGGACCTGGGCGGCGACGCCCTCGCCCTCGCGGATCAGGCCGAGCAGGATGTGCTCGGTGCCGATGTAGTTGTGGCCGAGCTGGAGGGCCTCTCGGAGCGAAAGCTCCAGGACCTTCTTCGCCCGCGGGGTGAAGGGGATGTGGCCGGACGGGGCCTGCTGCCCCTGACCGATGATCTCCTCAACCTGCTGGCGAACAGCCTCGAGCGAAATCCCGAGGCTCTCCAGGGCCTTAGCGGCGACACCCTCACCCTCGTGGATCAAGCCCAGGAGGATGTGCTCGGTGCCGATGTAGTTGTGGTTGAGCATCCGGGCTTCTTCCTGAGCCAGGACGACAACCCGCCGCGCGCGGTCGGTGAACCTCTCGAACATCGTTTATCGCTCCTCAGAGCGGTCGGGCAGTTCGGGGTCGGTCCCCGCCCTGTCCTTCCGCATGCTAGTCCCGCGGGGCGGGACAGCTCATTCCAACTGCCGACATCCGTCCGCGGTTCGCCCCTGCATCAGCGGGAAAACCGGCTTGAAGAGCCGACAACTGCTCCAACTCGATGGTGCGAGACGATGTTCCCGCAGGCCAGGCAGATACCCGTCATGCGTGTACGCCGACGGCGAACGGAGGCCCGTCAAATCAGCGTGTCGCCCCGATCCACTAGGAATGTCTTACCCGTAAGGACTGACACTCCATGCCGGTAGCACCGGTTCCCTCCGCTAAGGGCGAACACAGTTCCGTCCCGAATGCGGGACTCCGGACTCCACGGACGTTTACGTTCCGCATCGAGATGGGTGCGGTCCGTCACATTGAGCGTAACCCCGGGGCGTTTCGGAAGTTGCTCCGGACATGGCCGTAACCCTCCCGCCGCTCGCCCCGCCGACCGTGCCGCTGCCCCGCACGGCGCCCGAGGAGGACGCGTACGCCTCCTGGTACGGGAGAGAGCTCGGCTGGACCGTCACGGGCGGGCCGCCCCTCCAGCTCGCGACCGGGATCCGGTTCGACGTGCTGGAGCTGCCGTCCGACGCGGGGGCCGCACTGCTGCGCAGGCCCGTCGCCACGGGCCCGGTGGCCCTGATGGGGCGCCGGATGCGGTTCCTGGTGGCCGCGGGGAGCGCAGACGAGCTGGACGGGCTGCTCGACTGGCTGGAATGGGGCGGGGTCGCCCTCGATCTGACCGCCCTGGGTACGGGTGGCCGGATCACCGCCCCGGCTCCCCCGGGAGAAAGCCCTCGGGGGGCCGCCGTGTGGCTGCGACCCCCCGAGCAGGGGTGTGAGGCACTGCTGCCGGCCCTGCCCGGTCCCGGGCGGGCCGCCGGACCCGCTCGGCCCGACCTCGTACGCCTGGTGGCGGCGGCGGCGACGGAATGCCACCGGGCGCGCCTCGGGCGGCGTACGAAAGGGGTCCGTCAGCCCTTGGCCTTCTCGTAGGCCTCGCGGATCTCGGCCGGGACGCGGCCGCGGTCGTTCACGTTGTAGTTGTTCTCCTTGGCCCACGCGCGGATCTCCGCGGTGTCCGGGTGACCGGTCGCCGCCGAGCCGCGGCCCTTGGCGCGGGCGGCGGTGGCACGGCCACCGGTGCGGCGGCCGCCCTTGGTGTACGGGTCGAGCAGACCGCGGAGCTTTTCAGCGTTGGCGGTGGTGAGGTCGATCTCGTAGGTCTTGCCATCCAGAGCGAACGTCACCGTCTCGTCCGCCTCGCCACCGTCGAGGTCGTCGACAAGAAGGACCTGAACCTTCTGTGCCACCGGGATTTCCTTTCATCGAAAAGCAGTACGCGGAAAGGAAACCGCTTTTGCCTGGAAAACACAAACCCCCCGGGAGAGGTTCGAGACCGCAACGGGGCGGGAAACGTGCGCGATTCGGACATAGGCCACAGGTGCGCGGAGCGCCGGAAAAGCTGAGGCCATCGATCAGAGGTGCAGAAGCATCCGACTGTTGCCCAAGGTGTTCGGCTTCACTCGTTCGAGACCGAGGAACTCGGCGACACCCTCGTCATAGGAACGCAGGAGCTCCATGTACACATCGGTCTTGACCGGGGTCTCGCCGATCTCGACGAAGCCGTGCTTCGCGAAGAACTCGACTTCGAAGGTGAGGCAGAAAACCCGGCTCACCCCGAGCGTGCGGGCGGTCCGCAACAACTGCTCCAGCACCTGATGACCGACTCCGCCGCCCTTCAAGTCGCGGTCGACGGCGAGAGTGCGTACTTCGGCGAGGTCTTCCCACATCACGTGGAGAGCGCCGCAGCCGACGACCTGACCGTCGGAGTCGCGTTCCGCGACCCAGAACTCCTGGATGTCCTCGTAAAGGACGACCGGTGCTTTGTCGAGCAGGATCCGCTGCTGCACGTACTGGTCGAGGAGGCGGCGCAGCGCGGGAACATCACGCGTGCGGGCACGGCGGATCGTCACTGTTTCTGCATGTGCAGAGGAAAACTCTCCCATGGCTGCGGACGCTATCGCCCCGGCTCCTGCGGGCGCTCGGCGGAGTCCCCTTCGGCGGCCGGCGCAGCCGGGGGTTCGGGGGCGGCCTCGGGGCCGGACTCGCCGTCGTGCTGGACGACCCGCACGGCGTCGCGGAGGGCTTCCCGCTGTTCCGCGGACATCATGCCGAAGAAGGCCACGAGGGCGGCCGCGGGGTTGTCGCTCGTCGACCAGGCCTCGTTCATCAGTGCGGCCGAGTAGGCGGCGCGGGTGGAGACCGCGGTATATCGATAGGCGCGGCCTTCGGCTTCCCGGCGGACCCAGCCCTTCTGATGAAGATTGTCCATAACGGTCATGACCGTGGTGTACGCGATGGACCGTTCCTGCTGGAGGTCTTCCAGTACTTCCCGAACGGTGACCGGGCGGTTCCACTGCCACACCCGTGTCATGACGGCGTCTTCGAGTTCTCCCAGGGGGCGAGGCACATCAGCACGATAGTGCTGCTTGTACGGAATTGCCCGACTATTCGCTCGGCAACGCGCAACAAAATCGGGCGCGCGGCCGGGGAAGCCGCACGCCCTGAGGGGTTACTTCTGCTGCCGCTGAGTGGCTTCGGCCCGGGCGAGCACGGCGTCGACCGCCGCGTCCTCCTTGGCCTTGTTGGAACCGCCCTGGCTCTTCACGATCGTCACGACGAGAGCGATGAAGAACACGGCCATCACGAAGGGGGGCACGAGCGCGGAGACGTAGTCCATGCCCCCAGCGTAGCTACCCCGCGGCCCGCCCGGCCGCCGGGGGCGGGCCGGGCTTGCGGCGCGGCGGGAACACCTCGCCCGGGGTCGGAACGGGCCGCTCGGGGCGCGGCTGCTCCTCGGGGTGCGGCGCCGGGCGCGGCGGCTGGTCGTCCTTTTCCTTGTCCTTGCCGCCGGCGAGGGCCAGCAGCCGGGTTCTGGGCGCGGGCGTGGTGGACAGCCGCCGGCGCACGGACCGCTCCGCGACGGTCCGGACCCGTTCCAGCAGCGCGGCGGCGACCGGATTGGCGCGCAGCGCCCGCAGGGCGGCGAGGTCGTCGGGCTCCGGTTCGTACCCGGCGGCCAGGGCGTCCTGCAGCAGTTCCAGGTAGCCGGAGAGGCTGCCGGGCAGGGCGCCGCGGTAGCGGGCGAGGTCCGCGAGGAGGAACGCTCTGAGCCGGCCCGCCTCCTGGACCGCGTCGTCCACCGACTGCGCGAGGCGCAGGCAGTCCTGGACCTCCTCGGCCGCCAGGGGGGCCGAGGAGGACTGAAGGGCGTGGGCGAGGAGGCGCCTGAGCAGGTGCAGCTCAGCGGCGCTGAACGCCATGCCGCCGCGGGATCCGTAGGGCGTGGGCATGGGCCGAAGATACGCGCTAATCGGACAAAATCCCCTGATCGCGGACGCGGCGCGGCGCGCAGGTCCCTCAGCCGGTCCCTCAGCCGGTCTCTTTGACCGCTCGCAGGAAATCGGCCCAGGCGGCCTGGGTGGTGGCGAGCACGAGGTGGGCCGGGTCGGCTCGGTCGGCGACCTTGACGAGGGCTCCGGGGGCCGTGGCGACGTATACGCAGGCGTCGCCCTCAGTGCAGAACGAGGACTTCCGCCACGCGGGCTGAGTGGTCATGGTGTCTCCTCCGGGCGCGGTGGCCGGTAATTGCCGTCCAAGGACGGTATCGCCGAGGTCGGCCCCGGCCGGTGCTTTCGTGGAATTCGGTGTTTCGCCGGTTCCCGGCGGAGCGGGGCGGGTATCGCTGCGCGAGCCGCTCCCCGCCCCGCCCTTTCGCCGTTCCGCGGTTTCCCGGGACTGCGCCCCGGAATCTCGCGACCCGCAGGCGGCGGGGCCCTCAGATGCGGGCCACGAAGGCCGCGACGGCCTCGTGGACGTCGGACTCCGTCCAGGACAGGCCCGGCCCGGTGACCTCGACCTCCGTCACCGCGAGGCCCGGCGGGCCGTCGGCGGACCAGCGGCGGAAGAGGACCGTGCCCGTCTCCTCCGCCTGGCGCAGGCCCGCATCCGTCAGCCGGTCAGCGTCGTACGGGAGCCACACCTGGAACTGGTGCGTGTGCGGCTCCTCCGGGTTGATCCGGGCCCACGGGACCGTCGAGTCCGCGAACGCCGAGCGCAGCGCCCCGGCCACCGTCCGGGCCCCGGCCACGTACGACGGCAGTCGGGGCAGTTCCCGTTCCAGTCCGGCCAGCGCGGACAGGGCCTGCGGGAACTGCCGGAAGATCTGGCCGCCGTAGCGGTGTCGCCAGACCCTGGTCTCCTCCACGAATTCCCGCGGTCCGGCCAGCGCCGCCCCGCTCAGGCCGCCGAGCGACTTGTAGAAGGAGACGTAGACGGAGTCGGCGAGCGCCGCGATCTCGGGCAGTGTGCGGCCGAAGTGGACGGTGGACTCCCACAGCCGGGCGCCGTCGAAGTGGACGACCGCGTCCCGCTCCCGGGCCGCTTCGGTCAGCGCCTCCAGCTCCTCCCAGGTGGGCAGCAGGAAGCCGGCGTCCCGCAGGGGCAGCTCCACCATCAGCGTGCCGAAGGGCTCCCGGAGCGATGCGACGTCCTGCGCCGACGGCTGGCGTGCCTCCGTGGTCGGGTGCGCCACCCGCAGTCCGGAGACGGCCGACAGCGCGTCCCCCTCCCACCGCTCCGGATGGCTCATCGGGTGCAGCGCCACCACCGGGTTCCCGGTCCGGCCCGCCCAGCAGCGCAGGGCGATCTGCTGCGCCATCGTCCCGCTGGGGAAGAACGCCGCGTCCTGCGTCCCCAGCAGGTCCGCGACCTCGCGCTCCAGTGCGGCGACGATCCCGTCGCCGTAGACGTCGGCGGGGCCGTCCATGTCGTACGGGGCCTCCGCGAGGGAGTCGAGCAGCTCCGCCAGGGTGGGCTCCAGCAGGCTCCGGGACAGGGTCCGCCCCGCCCCGCGCCAGGCCGCGACCAGCCGCTTCGTGCGTTCCGTGTCCTCGCTGTCGTCACTCATGAGGACAGATCCTCTCCTCCATCGCCACGGACCGGCCAATAGCCCCAGGAGCTAGCATGGCGGCGTATCGTCCGGTACCCCCCGCGGACTGGAACGGAAGGGCCCTCCCCGCGTGAATCCATCACAGCAGCCACGCCCTGCCCGGCTCGCCGTCGGCGTCGTCGGAGCCGGCCGCGTCGGCCCCGCGCTGGCGTGCGCGCTCCAGCAGGCCGGGCACCGGCCCGTCGCCGTCTCCGGAGTCTCCGACACCTCCGTGCGCCGGGCCGCGCGGATGCTGCCCGACGTGCCGCTGGTACCGCCCGCTCAGGTGCTGGAACTGGCGGATCTGGTGCTCCTCACCGTTCCCGACGACGCACTGCCCTCCCTCGTGGAGGGCCTCGCCGAGACCGGCGCGATCCGGCCCGGACAGCTCCTCGTGCACACCTCCGGCCGGTACGGGACCTCCGTGCTCGACCCCGCGCGCCGCGCGGGCGCCCTCCCGCTGGCCCTGCACCCGGCGATGACCTTCACCGGCACCGAGGTCGACGTGCAGCGGCTGGCCGGCTGCTCCTTCGGCGTCACCGCCCCCGAGGAGCTGCGGCTGGCCGCGGAGGCCCTGGTCATCGAGATGGGCGGGGAGCCCGAGTGGATCGCGGAGGAGAACCGTCCGCTCTACCACGCCGCCCTCGCCCTCGGCGCGAACCACCTGGTCACCCTGGTCGCCCAGTCGATGGAGCTGCTGGCCAAGGCCGGGGTGGAGCACCCCGACCGGATGCTCGGCCCGCTGCTCGGCGCGGCCCTCGACAACGCCCTGCGCTCCGGCGACGCCGCCCTGACCGGCCCGGTCGCCCGCGGTGACGCCGGTACGGTCGCCGCGCACGTCGCGCAGCTGCGCAGGCACGCGCCCGCCACGGTCGCCGGGTACCTGGCGATGGCCCGCACCACCGCGGACCGGGCCCTCGCGCACGGTCTGCTCAAACCCGAACTCGCCGAGGACCTGCTCGGCGTGCTCGCCGACACGGAGTCCGACGGGGGCGACCAGTGACCGATCTGCTGCTGCACACCGCAGAGGAGCTGCACAAGCTGTCGCGCACCGGCCGCCGGGCCGTGGTGATGACCATGGGCGCCCTCCACGAGGGCCACGCCACCTTGATCCGCACGGCCCGCGAA
The DNA here is from genome assembly GCF_053610205.1 of Streptomyces sp. NPDC054932. Taxonomy (NCBI): domain Bacteria; kingdom Bacillati; phylum Actinomycetota; class Actinomycetes; order Kitasatosporales; family Streptomycetaceae; genus Streptomyces; species Streptomyces sp. NPDC054932. Next base: position 8,747 of record NZ_JBSGXU010000001.1, read on the forward strand.
GAGGCCGGGCCGGACGGTCAGGTCGTCGTCACCGTCTTCGTCAACCCGCTGCAGTTCGGGGCGGGCGAGGACCTCGACCGCTACCCCCGCACCCTCGACTCCGACGTGGCGATCGCCCAAGAGGCGGGCGCCGACGCGGTGTTCGCCCCCGCGGTCGACGAGGTCTACCCGGGCGGCGACCCGCAGGTGCGGATCAGCGCCGGCCCCATGGGCGAGCGCCTCGAAGGGGCCACCCGCCCCGGGCACTTCGACGGAATGCTGACCGTCGTCGCCAAGCTGCTCCACCTCACCCGTCCCGACCTGGCCCTCTTCGGCCAGAAGGACGCGCAGCAACTCGCCCTGATCCGGCGGATGGTGACCGACCTGAACTTCCCCGTCGAGGTGGTCGGCGTACCGACCGTCCGCGAGGAGGACGGGCTCGCGCTGTCGTCCCGCAACCGCTACCTCTCCGCCGCCGAGCGGCACACCGCCCTGGCCCTGTCCCGCGCCCTGTTCGCCGGCCGCGACCGGCTCGCCGCGCAGGCGGCGCTGCGCGCCCGCGCCGAGGCCGCCCCGGCCAGCGACGAGCGCGCCACCGCCCTGGCCCGGCTGGGCGAGATCCGCGCCTCCGCCGACGCGCACGCCGTCTCGGCGGCGGGCGCCGGACTGCCGGACGCCGTACGGGCCGCCGCGCTCCACGTCCTGGAGGAGGCGGGCCGCCACGAGCCGCCGCTCGTGCTGGACTACCTGGCGCTGGTGGACCCGCTGGACTTCATCGAGACCGGTCAGGACTTCACCGGGCGGGCCGTGCTGGCCGTCGCCGCGAAGGTGGGTTCCACCCGGCTGATCGACAACATCCCATTGGAATTCGGAGCACACTCGTGAGCACCCCAGGCAGAGGCCCCGCAGGCAGCGACGGCGGCACGGGCACCGGCATACGGCTGCACGCGCCGGCCCCCGGCTGGTCCCTCGACGCCGACGTCGTGGTCGTCGGTTCCGGCGTGGCCGGCCTCACCGCCGCGCTGCGCTGCGCCGCCGGGGGCCGCCGTACCGTCGTGGTCACCAAGGCCCGGCTCGACGACGGGTCCACCCGCTGGGCGCAGGGCGGTATCGCCGCCGCCCTCGGCGAGGGCGACACCCCGGAGCAGCACCTCGACGACACCCTGGTCGCGGGTGCGGGCCTGTGCGACGAGGAGGCCGTACGGCTGCTCGTCACCGAGGGTCCGGACGCGGTACGGCGGCTGATGGCCACCGGCGCGGTCTTCGACACCTCCACCGAGACCGGCGAGATAGAACTGACCCGCGAGGGCGGTCACCACCGCCGCCGGATCGCGCACGCGGGCGGCGACGCCACCGGCGCCGAGATCTCCCGGGCGCTCGTCGAGGCCGTCCAGGCCGCCGGCATCGAGACCGTGGAGAACGCCCTCGTACTGGACCTGCTCCAGGACGCGCAGGGCCGTACGGCCGGTGTCACCCTGCACGTCATGGGCGAGGGCCAGCACGACGGGGTCGGCGCCGTCCACGCGCCCGCCGTGATCCTCGCTACCGGCGGCATGGGCCAGGTCTTCTCCGCCACCACCAACCCGTCGGTGTCCACCGGTGACGGTGTGGCGCTCGCGCTGCGCGCCGGGGCGGAGGTCTCCGACCTCGAATTCGTGCAGTTCCACCCGACGGTGCTCTTCCTCGGCCCCGACGCCGAGGGGCAGCAGCCGCTGGTGTCGGAGGCGGTCCGCGGCGAGGGCGCGTACCTCGTCGACGCGGACGGCGTGCGCTTCATGCAGGGGCAGCACGAGCTCGCCGAGCTCGCGCCGCGCGACATCGTCGCCAAGGGCATCATGCGCCGCATGCAGGAGCAGGGCGCGCAGCACATGTACCTGGACGCCCGGCACTTCGGTGCGCAGATGTGGGAGCAGCGGTTCCCGACGATCCTGGCCGCCTGCCGCTCGCACGGCATCGACCCGGTGACCGAGCCGATCCCGGTGGCGCCCGCCGCGCACTACGCGTCCGGCGGCGTACGGACCGACCTGCACGGGCGGACCACCGTCCCCGGCCTGTACGCCTGCGGCGAGGTCGCCTGCACCGGTGTGCACGGCGCGAACCGGCTGGCCTCCAACTCCCTGCTGGAAGGTCTGGTCTTCGCCGAGCGGATCGCCGAGGACATCGTCGCCGAGCGGGCCGCCGGCAGCGGCCCGGGCATACCGGTCCCGGCGACCGGCCCGCTGCAGCCCGCGGGGGCCCGGTACGAGGTCCAGCGGATCATGACGGACGGCGCGGGCGTGCTCCGCTCCGCCGAGTCGCTGAGCGCGGCGGCCGAGGCTCTCGAAGCGCTGTACGCCACCGCGCTGAACGACCTCGAAGCCCACGGCAAGACCGCCGAGCCGGGCGTGGACACCTGGGAGGCCACGAACCTGCTGTGCGTGGCGCGGGTCCTGGTCGCCGCGGCGCAGCGGCGCGTGGAGACCCGCGGCTGCCACTGGCGCGAGGACCACCCCGACCGGGACGATGCCCACTGGCGCCGCCATCTCGTCGTCCGGCTCTCGGCGACCGAGCGGCGCGCCCTGGTCGTCGTACCCACCGACACCGCGGACTTCCCGTCCGTGCACCCCCTGAGCACCCCGAGCCTGGAGCAGTGACCGTGAGCACCCCCGAACTTCCCCTGATCGACCAGAACGACGGCGGCTGCGGCGACGACTGCGCCTGCGGCGACGGCGAGGAGAGCGGCCTCGACCCCGCGCTGGCGCAGCTGCTCGCCGACGCGGGCCTGGACCCGATCGAGGTCGAGGACATCGCGCACATGGCGCTGTCCGAGGACCTGGACGGCGGCGTGGACGTGACGACCGTCGCGACCGTGCCGGAGGAGGCCGAGGCCGTCGCCGACTTCGTCGCGCGCGAGGACGGCGTCGTGGCCGGTCTGCGCATCGCCGAGGCCGTGTTCTCGGTGGTCTGCACGGAGGCCTTCGAGGTGGAGCGGCACGCCGAGGACGGCGATGCCGTCAAGGCCGGGCAGCTGCTGCTGTCCGTGCGCTCGCGCACCCGTGACCTGCTCACGGCGGAGCGCAGCGCGCTGAACATCATGTGCCGGCTGTCCGGCATCGCGACGGCCACCCGCCGCTGGGCCGACGTGCTGGAGGGCACCGCGGCCAAGGTCCGCGACACCCGCAAGACCACGCCGGGCCTGCGCTCCCTGGAGAAGTACGCGGTGCGCTGCGGCGGCGGCGTCAACCACCGGATGTCGCTCTCGGACGCGGCGCTGGTCAAGGACAACCACGTGGTGGCGGCGGGCGGTGTCGCGCAGGCGTTCAAGGCCGTCCGCGAGGCGTTCCCGGAGGTCCCGATCGAGGTCGAGGTCGACACCCTGGAGCAGATCGGCGAGGTCCTGGAGGCGGGCGCCGACCTGATCCTGCTGGACAACTTCACGGTCGAGCAGACCGCGCAGGCCGTGGCCCTGGTGGCCGGGCGCGCGGTGCTGGAGTCCTCGGGCCGCCTGACCCTGGACACGGCGCGCGCGTACGCGGAGACGGGCGTGGACTACCTGGCGGTCGGCGCGCTGACCCACTCCTCGCCGATCCTGGACATCGGGCTCGATCTGCGCGAGGCGGTGTAACCCGTGCTCCTCACCATCGACGTGGGCAACACCCACACGGTCCTGGGCCTGTTCGACGGTGACGAGATCGTCGAGCACTGGCGCATCTCGACCGACCCGCAGCGCACGGCCGACGAGATGGCCGTGCTCATGCAGGGGCTGATGGGCATGCACCCGATGCTCGGCAGCGAGCTCGGCGACGGGATCCACGGCATCGCGATCTGCTCGGCGGTGCCGTCGGTCCTGCACGAGCTCCGCGAGGTGACCCGCCGCTACTACGGCGACGTGCCCGCGGTGATCGTGGAGCCGGGCACCAAGACGGGCGTGCCGATCCTCACGGACAACCCGAAGGAGGTCGGCGCGGACCGCATCGTGAACGCGGTCGCGGTGGTCGAGCTCTACGGGGGCCCGGCGATCGTGGTCGACCTCGGTACGGCGACCACCTTCGACGCGGTGTCCGCGAAGGGCGAGTACGTGGGCGGGGTGATCTCCCCGGGCATCGAGATCTCGATGGACGCGCTCGGCGTACGGGGTGCCCAGCTGCGGAAGATCGAGCTGACCCGGCCGCGCAACGTGATCGGGAAGTCCACGGTCGAGGCGATGCAGTCGGGCGTGGTCTACGGCTTCGCGGGGCAGGTCGACGGGGTCGTGGCCCGGATGGCGAAGGAGCTGGCCGGACCGCACGGCAACCCGGACGACGTCCGGGTCATCGCCACCGGCGGGCTGGCTCCGATGGTGCTGGGCGAGTCCTCGGTGATCGACGACCACGAGCCGTGGCTGACGCTGATCGGGCTGCGGCTGGTGTACCAGCGCAACGCGCCCAATTTTGCATAGTCCGGTCCCCCGGGGGGCCGGGCGGGGCGTCGGGGTCCCGGGCCGGTCCGGCTCGGGTTCCGCGCCCGGTCAGCACGCCCGCGGGCGGACGAATATCCGGCGCAGGGCCGCACGCCAGGGGTGTCGGCCCGATCTGCCGTCCATGACGGCGCGTGCCTGCTCGTACGAGCGGAGCGAGCGCAGGACGGCCACGTCGTCCCGCCCGGGCGGCGGGGGCATCGGGGCGCCCTGCTGGGACGCCCGGTAGGTGTCGATCATGTACTGCTCGATTGCGGTCATGACCCAAGCCTCACCCCGTCGGCGGCATCGCGCACGACAGTTGACGTTCCCCGTCAATCGACGGCTCGAAAGCGCCCCCGCGGCCACAAATGATCACTCGTCCGGCCGCCGTGCCGGGGCGACCGCAGCCACTCGTACGGCGGCCCCCGGCGGCCGCCCCGGACCTCCCCGTGGTGCGCGGAACGACAGAATGGCCTGATGAGCGTCACCATCGACATCGCAGGCCTGCCCACCGAGCGGATCAGTTTCGCCCCCTCCCCGCTGGCGGAGCTCTGCATGTCCCTGCACGCGCTCTCCCAGCCCTCGCACCACCCCGGGCTGGCCTCCTGGACCACCGCCACCGCCGCCGCGCTCGATCCGTGCCTCGCGGACCGGCTGCTGGAGGCCGAGTTCATGTGGCGGAGCTCCTTCTCCGACATCTTCATGCCCTTCGCCGGGATCCCCGGCGGCACCGGGCTGCCGGCCGCGACGCTGGCCGAGGAACTGGACGTGCTCGACCGGCTGGACGACGAACAGTTCGTGCGGGCCGCCATGGAGCACTGCTGGCTGGCGCTCTACAACGAGGGCGGCCCGGCCTCCTCGCCGCCGGCGAACCCGGCGGCGCGGGCCAAGGCGCTGGAGACGGCCGCCGCCCGCGGCCCGCGCCAGCTGGACTTCTCCGTGCGGCTGCTGGACGACACGGCCGCCGTACGGGTGTGGATGCGGCGCCTCCTGGAGGACTGCGAGGAGGCCTTCTTCGCCGAGACGTGGAAGCGCATCGAGCCCGGGCAGAGCGCCGACGCCCGGCACAAGAGCGAGGTGCTGCGCCGCAAGGGGCTGCCGACCGCGCTGAAGGAGGTCTCGGCGGCGCTGAGCGTCGACGAGGGCGCCACCACGATCACCGTCGACAAGATGGTCCACGGGTCGACGACGGCCACCGATCCCCGAATAGGCACCGGCCTCGTCTTCGTGCCGACCAACTTCGGCTGGCCGCATCTGCTGGTGCTGCACGCTCCGCGCTGGCGGCCGGTGGTCCACTATCCGCTCGGCAGCCCCGAGCCGGCGGGCGCGCCGGGCTCGGTGGAGCTGCTGCAGCTGCGGATGGAGGCGCTGGCGCATCCCATGCGGATGATGCTGTGCCGGAGCCTGGCCCGTGCCCCGTACACGACGAGCGAGCTGGCGACCGTGTACGGGATCACCGCGCCGGAGGTGTCACGGCACCTGGCCGTCCTGAAAAAGGCCGGTCTGATGCATACGCGACGTCAGGGCCGGTATGCCCAGCACCAGTTGGATCTGCCGGTGGTTGCCCGCATCGGGTCGGACTTCATCGAGGGCATCCTCCGCTAGCCGCCCCCAGGACGAACCTGCAGGTGGATGGCCGGAATCGGGCGGCCCGTATTCACCGATATGCGGAATTCATAAACCGGAATCAGCGAAAACTCTGGCCATGGTGGCCACTTGCTGTCTAACGTGCGTCCACCGATCCCCCACGTAACGCGCACCACTTCTGCTCACCCGCTCCGCCACGCTCTGCCTTGCTGTGCCCTGCTCCGCCCTGACCTGCTCGCCTTTGTCGTGGAAGGACCTTCATGCCCTCACGCCGTATAGCCGCAGCAACCGCCGCCCTGGCAGCCGCGGCCCTCGTCTCGCCTCTGCTGCTGGCCGGACCGGCCGGTGCCACCGGGAGCCCGCAGAGCGACGCCGCCCGGGGTGACGCGCTCGCCAGGAAGCTGGTCAAGGACGCGACCGGCAAGGGCGCCTACAACCACCTCAAGGTGCTGCAGTCGCTGGCCGACTACAACAACGGCAACCGCGCGGCCGGTTCCAAGGGCCACGAGCAGTCGGCCAAGTACATCGAAGCCGTGATGAAGGCGGCCGGCTACACGGTCACCAGGAACGAGTTCGACTTCGTCTACGTCGAGACCATCGAGGAGAAGCTGACGGTGGGCGGCGCGAACCAGCGCGACGTACCGATCCACCTGATGTCGTACACGGCGAACTCCCCGGAGGGCGGCGTGACAGCCCAGGTCGCCGTCGCCCCGGTCGACGCGGACGGGACGAACGGCTGCGAGCCCGGCGACTTCGCCTCCGGCACCTTCACCGGCAAGATCGCCCTGGTCAAGCGCGGCGGCTGCACCTTCGCGGTGAAGCAGCAGAACGCGGCGGCGGCCGGCGCGGTCGGCGCGGTCATCTACAACAACACCGCGGGCGCCCTCAACGGCACCCTCGGCGACCCGAACGCGGGCAAGGTCCCGACGGGCGGCATCACCCAGGAGGACGGCGAGAAGCTCGCCGCCGAGGCCGCGGCCGGCCCGGTCGAGGTCACCCTCGACATCCGGCAGCTGCGCGAGAACCGCAAGACGTTCAACGTCATCGCCGAGACCAAGGGCGGCGACGAGAACAACACCGTCTTCCTCGGCTCGCACCTCGACTCCGTCGCCGCGGGCCCGGGCATCAACGACAACGGTTCCGGCTCGGCCGGCATCCTCCAGGTCGCACAGCGCCTCGCGAGCGAGCAGAAGAAGGTCAAGAACAAGGTCAAGTTCGCCTGGTGGTCGGCGGAGGAGTTCGGTCTGCTCGGCTCCGAGGCGTACGTCGCCGGGCTGACGGACGAGCAGAAGAAGCAGATCAAGCTCTACCTGAACTTCGACATGATCGCCTCGCCGAACGCCGCGTACTTCGTCTACGACGGCGACGACTCGGACGCCACCGGCGCGGGCCCCGGCCCGGAGGGCTCCGCCCAGCTGGAGAAGGGGATCAACGACTTCCTCGACTCGAAGAAGATCCCGCACGAGGGCACGGACTTCTCGGGCCGCTCGGACTACGGCCCGTTCATCGAGGTCGGCATCCCGTCCGGCGGTACCTTCACGGGCGCCGAGGGCATCAAGACCCCGGAGCAGGCCGCGAAGTTCGGCGGCCAGGCCGGTGTCGCCTACGACGTGAACTACCACGGCAAGGGTGACGACATCACCAACATCGACCAGAAGGCGCTCGACATCAACGTCGACGTCATCGCGGACGCGGTCGGCCACTACGCCCACGACCTGGCCCCGCTGTCGAAGCCGGTCGTCTCGCAGCCGACGGACGGCTCGGGCAGCGGCGGCGGCCTGCACCAGGGCCACGACGAGGTCAAGCAGTAGTCACACCGGCAGGTGAGCAGGAGGGCCGGGATCCGCGACGGGATCCCCGCCCTCCTCCTCGTTTCCGGCGCGTCAGCGCTCCGGGCGCTGCTCCGGGTGCTCCGGGTGCTCCGGGTGCTCCGGGTGCTCCGGGTGCTCCGGGAACGGTTGCGCAGGGCCGGGCCAGGCCGCGATGCCGACCGGCTGGACCAGCCAGCCGAAGGCTCCCAGCCCGGCGCGGTCCATGAGCTCCGCCGCCTCGCCGGCCGCGGACAGGGCCCGTACGTAGGCCACCGGGTCCGACGAGGCCAGGGCCAGCGGGGGCCGGGCTCCCGAGACGCCGAGGGCGGTCAGGGCCTCGCGCTGGGTCAGCAGGACCGCCCCCGGGCCCGCGCAGGAGTCCAGGGCCACGTGGGCGGTGACGTCGCAGGAGCCGTCCGGGACCGGCGGGACCTCCCGGCCGCCGCGGAAGCCCGTCAGGGTGCCGTACGGGGGCCTCGCGTCGCGGGTGTGGGCGTAGTCCACGGCCACCGCGAGGCCCCGCTCCAGGGTCCCGGTGGCGGCCGCCCAGGCCTCGTCGCGGGTCCGGCCGATCTCCGCGCGGCCGCCGCCGGGCCACCACCGCTCCAGCCAGGCCCGGTCCGCGTCGTCCAGCGGCCCGCCCGGGGACTGCGTACCGTCCGGGGCGACCAGCACGTAGCGCCCGTCCTCGGCGACCTCCAGGGGCACGTTGTCCAGCCATTCGTTGGCGAAGAGCAGCCCCGTCGTCCCTCCGGGCGGGTCGGCGACCCAGCGGATCCGCGGGTCGAGCCCGGCCGGCCGCCCGGCCCGTTCCACGGCGTACGGGCGCACCCGTGCGGCCGTCCGCGGGTCCAGCGCGCGGAGCACCCCGGCCAGCAGCTCCCCCCGGCCGGCCCCCACGTCCACCAGGTCCAGCTCCGGCGGGTGCCCGAGCCGGGCGTCCACCCGGCGCAGCAGCCGGGCCACGGCCCCCGCGTACAGCGGCGAGGCGTGCACGGAGGTGCGGAAGTGTCCGGCGGGTCCCGGCCCGCCGGGGCGCACGTAGAAACCGCCCGGCCCGTACAGCGCGGCGTGCATCGCACTGCGCCACCGGACCGGACCCGCGCCTTCACCCTGAGAGCTCACCGGACAAAGGTTATGCATCCGTCCACCTTGGGGAGTACTCGCCCGGTGCCAGGTTCGGACCTCTGGTTGACTCCAGCACCTATCTGCGTTCCCTACTCTGGGTGACGTGCAGCGCCTCTACGACTTCCTCCGCAGACACCCGACGGGCGTCGACAGCTTCTGGGCTGTCTTCCTCTTCGGGATCGGGATGCTGCAAGTCGCCGACGACAGTTTCTCCAGCACCACCGCGCGGATGCTCGCCGTCCCCGCCGTGGTCGCGATGAGCGTCGTGGTGGCCCTGCGCCGCAAGTGGACGCAACAGATGTTCTGGCTGGCCGTCGGCACGGGCGTCTACAAGCTGATCACCCACACCGAGGTGAACAACGCCGACCTCGCGATGCTGATCATCCTGTACACGGTGGCCGCCTCCGCCGAGGTCTCGCGCCGGATGTCCCGTACCGCGCTCGCCATCGGATTCCTCGCCTCCCCCCTGTACGCCCTGCGCTTCCAGGTGGACAAGGGCGGCTTCCGCGACAACGTCCTCTTCACGCTCTTCGCCATGGTCCCGTTCGCCCTCGCCTGGGTGCTGGGCGACTCCCTGCGCACCCGCCGGGCCTACTACGCCCAGCTCGTCGAGCGGAACCAGCGCCTGGAGAACCAGCGCGAGGCCCAGGCCAAGGTGGCCGTGGCCGCCGAGCGCGCCCGGATCGCCCGTGAGCTGCACGACGTCGTCGCGCACAACGTCTCGGTGATGGTGGTCCAGGCGGACGGCGCGGCGTACGTCATGGACGTGGCCCCCGAACAGGCCAAGGAAGCGCTCCAGACCATCTCCGGAACCGGCCGCCAGGCGCTGGCCGAGATGCGGCGGCTGCTGGGCGTCCTGCGCACCGGCGAGCCGCAGGAGTCCGAGGACTACGTGCCCCAGCCGGACGTCGAGCAGATCGAGGTCCTCGTCGAGCAGGTGCGGGCGGCGGGGCTCGCGGTGGACTTCGAGGTCGAGGGCGCGCCGCGGCGGCTGCCCAGCGGGGTCGAGCTGACGGCGTACCGCATCGTGCAGGAGGCGCTGACCAACACCCGCAAGCACGGCGGCCCGGACGCGAAGGCCAGCGTCCGGCTGGTCTACTTCGACGACGGGCTCGGCCTGCTGGTCGAGGACGACGGCCGGGGCGCTGCCCACGAGCTGTACGAGGACGGCGGCGCGGACGGCGCCGGGCACGGGCTGATCGGCATGCGCGAGCGGATCGGTATGGTCGGCGGAACCCTGGACGCGGGGCCCAGGCCCGGTGGCGGCTTCCGGATCAGCGCACTGCTTCCGCTGAAGAAGAGATGACGAGGACGAGGTAACTGATGTCCATCCGCGTGATGCTGGTCGACGACCAGGTGCTGCTGCGCACCGGTTTCCGTATGGTGCTCGCCGCCCAGCCGGACATGGAGGTCGTCGCCGAGGCGGGCGACGGCCTGGAGGCGCTGGAGGTGCTGCGGGCCACGAAGGTGGACGTGGTGCTGATGGACGTCCGCATGCCCAGGCTGGACGGGGTCGAGGCGACGCGGCGGATCTGCGAGCCGGAGGAGCACCCGAAGGTGATCATCCTGACCACCTTCGACCTGGACGAGTACGCCTTCTCGGGCCTGAAGGCGGGCGCGAGCGGGTTCATGCTGAAGGACGTCCCGCCGGGCGAGCTGCTCGCGGCGATCCGCTCGGTGCACAGCGGGGACGCGGTGGTGGCGCCGTCCACGACGCGGCGCCTGCTGGACCGCTTCGCGCCGATGCTGCCGACGACCACGCAGGAGCCGCAGAACAAAGAGATCGAGCGGCTGACGGAGCGCGAGCGCGAGGTCATGCTGCTGGTGGCGCAGGGCCTGTCGAACGGGGAGATCGCGGCCCGGCTGGTCCTCTCGGAGGCGACGGTGAAGACCCACGTGGGCCGCATCCTGACCAAGCTGGGCCTGCGCGACCGGGTCCAGGTCGTGGTCCTGGCGTACGAGACGGGCCTGGTCCGCGCGGGCGGCGGGGCCGGCTAGCGCGGCGACCGGGCGGCGGGGCGGCTGTCAGGCGCCCCGCTCCTCGCCGTCGACGAACCGCGTCTCGAGCGCGTCGGCGTAGCCGTCCAGAGGGTCGTCGGTCTCCAGGACGGCGAAGCGGCAGCTGCTGTCACCGAGTGACAGCAGGGAGGTGCGCTCGGCGCGCAGTCCGCTGACCGCGGGGTCGATCGCCTTCATGAAGTTCACGTCGAACGCGCACATCACCGTCGTGACGGGCGTGGCGTCGTGACGGGCGAAGAAGTCGCGCCAGAAGCAGCGTCTGACGTTCATCTCGAAGAGCCCCGGCTCCGGCCGTTGGAAATCGAACTCGAAGTGGGCGGGGTAGAGCTTCACCATCACGCGGCACGTCTTCTCGATCTTGTCGAGCGCGTGGTCCCTTTCGTTGAGGGTCGAGAAGGCCATGTCGTAGGGGCGCCTCAGCACCGGGCTCATCGCATGCTGGAGATAGCGGATCGTTCGCCTGCGGTCCCCGTCGAACAGGGGGACCAGCGTCTCGAAGGCGGCGAGTACCACCGCACCGATCAGCAGCGCGCCCTTCGACGGTCCGTCGACGGCCATGTCCTCGTCCGCGTCGGCGATCTCCTTCGCCCGCGCGCGGATCGTGTCGATCAGCTCGTCCTCGCGATCGGGCGCCACGTGGTGGAGGTGCTTGCGGACTTCGCCCAGAAACCTGCGGGGCATGACGCGCCCCATCAACCAGTGGGCCTCTGCTCCGATTGCCTTGTCGATGGCATTCACAAAGTCACCCTGCGTGCTGATCGCGATCAGGGACGGCCCGAGGTTCGCGACCTCGGTGGGGGGCCTGGGCCCGGTTCTTCATCCTCGACTTTTGTGCCAGAAAAGCGTACTGCCGGGCCCATCCCGTCGCCACCGAGCGCCATGCCGAGGCGAATGTCTCAGGCGCCCCGTCAGCTGCCGGGGCCGACCGGCCGCTTGTAGTAGCGCCACGGGAACCATCCCGCGCCAACCGGAATCCAGCCTTCCGATTCCATGCGCCGGTGTCGCGCGGGAGAGGGGAGCGTGATCCGGCAGTGCTCCCAGGCGTGGCCGGACGCCTCCACCTCGTGGAAGAAGGGGCCGTAGCCGACCATGTGCCAGCCGTCGCGACCGGCCTCCTCCAGGGCGGCCATCTCGTTGAAGGCGGACAGTCCGCCGAGAATGCGCCGCTCGGGGCCGTCCGGGCCCCCGGCGGCCGGCGACGACGGGTGTGCGCCCGCGCCCTTGCCCGCGAAACGCTGCTGGGCGGCCTGGCGGCTCACCCCCAGGACACGGCCCACCGCGTCCCAGCTGTGGCCGGCGGCCCTGGCGCCCTGGACGGCCTCGCGCAGCAGCCGGCTCGCCTCCTCGGCACCGACGCGCGAGGCGTCCACCAGGCGCAGATATCCGTGGGGGTCGTGTTCGAGCGACTCGGCGAGCCCCTCGGGGGCGCCGAGGACGGCCGCGGCGATCCCTTCCCGGATCCGGTCCATCTCCACCGGTTCCAGCAGCGGTCCGTCGTTCATCGGCGCAGCCCGGCGAGGGGCTCGAGGGCGTCCAGAACCGCTTCGTCGCGGCGCGCCCGCTCGGCGCGGGCGGCCGACCGGGCGGCCAGGGCGCCCGTGCAGGCGATGAGGGCGAGGCCCATGACGACCAGGACCAGGGTGGCGGTGGCGCCGAACCGGTCCCCGGACATCACCGTCACGGCCGGCAGGGCCACGCCGAGCGGCAGTGCTGCGGCCATGGACGCGGTGGCGGGGAAGGGATCCCGGCGCGGGGCCTTCGATCGCAAGATCAACATACGTCAAGGAAAGCTTGACATGATCACTTTGTCAAGAATTCCTTGACGCCCGGGCCGGTGCCCCCCGCCCCCCGCCGCCGGGCGCCGGTTCAGGCGTCGGGGTCCGGTGCCGTCATCCAGCGGTCCGGGCGGGCGGAGGCCCGGGAGGTGCGGGAGCGGGCGGCCTGGGCGTGCAGCAGGGTCGCCGCCTCCGGCTCCGGCCGGAGGCGGGCCGTGACCGTGCAGTTCGCGCCGGTGTCCACGTGGACGTCGGCGACGCCGCGGGCGCGGGCCCACGGGCCCTGTGTGAAGCGGACGCTCTGCACCTTGGCGTGCGGGACGATCTCCGTACGCCGGCACAGGCGGCCGTGGCGGGCGGCGAACACCTGCGGGGAGACGGCCAGGGCGTAGCCCTTCCACCACACCGGGACCACCCAGCGGGACCCGGCCCGCGGGGAGCCGGAGAAGGACAGGGCCGCGAGGTCCACCCCGGGCAGCACCCGGGCGATCACGGCGTACGCGGCGTTCCGCGAGGCCACCGGGACCAGGACCGTGTTCTTCGAGCCCGCCACGGCGAGCTCCACGCGGACCAGGCCGCGCCGCCGCCACAGCACCGGTTCCACGATCCGTACGCTCTGCACGCGCCCCGGCGGCACGGTCTCGTGGGCCCGGTCCAGCATTCCGTGGTCCAGGCGCAGCCCGTCCGGGGACTCGGCGACCCGCCAGTCGAACTCGGTGAGGAAGCGGCCCGCGGTGCCCGTCCACACGGCGCCGAGCAGCGGGAGCATCGCGACGATGGCCGCCCACGGGCTGGAGCTGAGCCACCACACGACCGCCGGCACGATCAGGCCGGGGGCCAGCAGCGCCCAGAAGCCGAGGCTGAGGAGCATCGACACGGCGAGCTCGCGCGGGCTCACCCGCAGCAGTTCGCGTTCGGGGGCCTCACCCAGGCGGACCGCCTCCTCGGGGGCGAAGCCCGCCGCACGGGCGAGGAGCTCGGCGCGCAGCGCGACGGCCTGCTTCTCGCCGAGGAAGGACAGCTGGTCCTTCTCCTCGGTGCCGATGACATCGAGCCGCAGGCTGGCGACGCCCGTGAGGCGGGCCAGGAGCGGGCGGGTGACGTCCACGGCCTGGAGCCGGTCGAGGCGGATGTGCGCGGTGCGCCGGAAGAGGAGTCCGCTGCGGATGCGCAGCTCGGTGTCGGTCACGGCGTAGTGGGTGAACCACCAGCTCAGGAAGCCGTACGCGCTGAACACCAGGATCAGGCCCAGCAGCGCCGCCGCCCGCAGGAGGGTGGAGAGGTCGGCCAGCCACTGGCCGGCCTGGTCGCCCTGCTGGGCGATCACGCCGACGGTCGCGGCGATCGGCACCCAGGCGCGGCGCAGCGGGGTGAAGGGGTGCAGGCGCCGTTCGCCGGCGGACCCGCCGACGACGGGACTTACCGGACCCTCCGGGGCGGGACCTTCCGCGGTGGGCGGGGCGGCCTCGTCGGCCCGCGGGACCGCCTCGTCGGCCCGCGGGACCGCGTCGTCGGCCTGCGGGACGGCGTCGTCGGCCGGGGCGGGGCTCACAGCCCCGCCGACCTTGCCTCGCCGAGGGCGGTGAGCCGGTCGCGCAGCCGCTCCGCCTCGGCCGGCACCAGCCCGGGGATCTTGGCGTCGGAGGCGGCCGCGGCCGTGTGCAGCTGTACGGAGGCCAGGCCGAAGCGCCGCTCCAGCGGGCCGGAGGTGACCTCGACGAGCTGCATCCGCCCGTACGGGACCACGGTCTCCTCGCGCCAGAGCACTCCGCGACTGATCAGCAGGTCGTCCGCGCGCTCCGCGTACCGCCAGGACCGCCAGTTCCGGCCGAGGAGCACCCAGCCCCAGGCCAGGAGCGCGAGCCAGAGCGCCCCGAGGGCCGCCCACACCGGGCCGAGCGTCAGCCCCAGTACGACGGCGGTCACGACGGCGAGCAGCACCGTCCATATCACCAGCAGCGTCCGCCGCAGAGTGAGCAGCCCGCCCGGCAGCCCGACCCAAGCGGGGCCGCCCGTCTCACCCATTGTCCCCGTATCCATGCGTCCACCCTAGGGCTGAGACAATGCCCGCATGACGGAGACCACGGTCGGTATCGGCGGAGCGGCGGAGAGCACCGACATGGTGCTCAACATCGGCCCCCAGCACCCCTCCACGCACGGCGTGCTGCGCCTGCGCCTCGTCCTGGACGGCGAGCGGATCGTCAGTGCCGAACCGGTGGTCGGCTACATGCACCGCGGTGCCGAGAAGCTCTTCGAGGCCCGTGACTACCGGCAGATCGTGATGCTCGCGAACCGGCACGACTGGCTGTCCGCGTTCTCCAACGAGCTGGGCGTGGTCATGGCGGTCGAGCGGATGCTCGGCATGGAGGTGCCCGAGCGGGCCGTGTGGATGCGGACGCTGCTGGCCGAGCTGAACCGGGTGCTGAATCACCTGATGTTCCTCGGGTCCTACCCACTCGAACTGGGTGGAATCACCCCGATCTTCCACGCGTTCCGGGAGCGCGAGGAGCTCCAGGCCGTCATGGAGGAGATCTCCGGCGGCCGGATGCACTACATGTTCAACCGGGTCGGCGGCCTCAAGGAGGACCTCCCGGCCGGCTGGCTGGGCCGGGCCCGCGCCGCGATCGCCGACGTCCGGACGCGGATGGACGTCTACGACAAGCTGGTCCACGGGAACGAGATCTTCCGCGCCCGTACCCGCGGGGTCGGCGTGCTGTCCGCCGAGGCGGTGCACGCCTACGGGGTCTCCGGCCCGATCGCCCGCGCCTCCGGCGTCGACTTCGACCTGCGCCGCGACGAGCCGTACCTGGCCTACGGCGAGCTGCAGGACGTCCTGAAGGTGATCACCCGCACCGAGGGCGACTGCCTGGCCCGCTTCGAGTGCCTGCTCGACCAGACCCACAACGCCCTCGACCTGGCCGTGGCCTGCCTGGACCGGATGGCCGAGCTGCCGCCGGGGCCGGTCAACCAGCGGCTGCCCAAGGTGCTGAAGGCGCCGGAGGGGCACACCTACGCCTGGACCGAGAACCCGCTCGGCATCAACGGCTACTACCTCGTCTCCAAGGGCGAGAAGACCCCCTACCGGCTGAAGCTGCGCAGCGCCTCCTACAACAACATCCAGGCGCTGGCCGTGCTGCTGCCGGGGCAGCTGGTCGCCGACATGGTGGCGATCCTGGGCTCGCTCTTCTTCGTGGTGGGCGACATCGACAAATAGCCCGACCCGCGGACATGTCCGGATCTAGGGTGGGCACATGATCTCTGGCATATACACCGATTACCTGGGCCGGATCGGCATCACGGACCCCGGATCCCCTTCCGTCGAGGGGCTGTTCGCGCTCACGCGGGCCCATCTGGCGCGGATTCCGTTCGAGAACACCGAAATCCAGCTGGGCCGGCCGCCGGGCATCGAGCCCGAACTGTCCGTGCGCCGCCTCGCCGAGGGGCGCGGCGGCTACTGCTTCCACCTCAACGGCGCCTTCGCGGCCCTGCTGGAGCACCTCGGGTACGACGTGACGCTCCACTTCGGGGGCATGTGCGCCACGCCGGACTCCCAGGAGGTGAGCGGCGATCACCTCACCCTGACCGTACGGATCGACGGGCAGACCTACTTCGTGGACGTCGGCCTGGGCGACGGGCCCCCCGAGCCGCTGCCCCTGCACGAGGGCCGGTACGTGCGGGGCTTCCGGTACGGACTGAGGCCGCTGGGCGGCCCGGACGGCGCCGACACGGGCTGGACCTTCCTCAACGAGGACTCCCCCTTCCCCGCGATGAACTTCCGCTCGGCCCCCGCGGCCATGGCCGACTTCGCGGCCGAGCACCTGCGGCTGTCCACCGCCGAGGACTCCCCCTTCCTGCAGTCCTTCTTCATGCTGCGGCGCAACGCCGGTGCCATCGACCGGCTGCACGGCAGGATCCTGGTCCACATCGACCCCGAGGGCGGGCAGGACAAGCGGGAACTGGCCTCCCCGGAGGAGCTCTTCGAGGCCATGTCCACCGTCTTCGGGCGGGAGCTCGACGACCTGACCCCGGCGGACCGGGACGCGCTGTGGGCCCGGGTGCAGCGGGCCCACGAGGCGTGGCTCGCCTCCCAGCAGGCCTGATGTCGGTGCGGCAGGGCACACTGGGCCGCATGTCCCACTCTCCCCGCCGGGCCTGCCCCACCTGCGGCCGCGACTGCGCCGTCACCGCCGGACGGATCGCCCGCCACGACCCGCCCGCCGGGCGGGGCCGCGGCGACCTGGTGTCCTGCCCCGGATCCCGGGCCCGGGTGGTGCTCGGCGCCTCAGCGCCGACGCTGGACGGCTTCGTCCTGTCCGAACACCCCGGGCAGCTACCGCTGTTCTGAGACCCGGGGTGGGGGATCCGGGGTGCGGGAGCCGGGGGTTTTCCCCCTCTGCCGACGGGTGAGGACCGGATGTCGGGGACCGGCGGGCGTCCGTAGCGTTCCCGACATGACGATCACGCAGCACAGCAAGCAGCAGCGGCGCCGGCAGTGGCTGCGGCGCGGCGCCGCAGCCGTGGCCCTCGCCGCCGTACTCGGCGGGATCGCCGCCCCGGCGGCGCTGGCCGCGCCCGCCGCCGGGGCCGGTGCGTCCGCCGCCGCCCGCGGCTCCCTCGTCTCCGTCGTCCCGCTGGACACCCTCGACCGCGACCGGGTCACCGCCGAACTCGCCACCCTGGGCTTCGACTCCGGGACCGTCCGGTACGGCGTGCGCTCCTACCGGCTCACCTACGCCACGGTGGACCCGCGGGGCCTGCCCACCACCGCGACCGGGCTGCTCGTCCTGCCGCGCGGCGGCCCGCACCGCCTCGACCTGGTCTCCGACACCCACGGCACGGTCCCCACCCGCGACGACGCCCCCTCCGGCGGCGCCGGCTACAACCGGCTCACCCCGTACCTGCACGCCTCCGCCGGCCGCGCCGTCGCCGCCCCGGACTACCTGGGCCTGGGCGGCGGCCCCGGCAGTCACCCGTACATGGACACCCGTTCCGCGGTCACCGCCTCCGTCGACATGCTGAAGGCCGCCCGCACCGCCGCCGACCGGCTGGGGCGCCCCGTCGGCCGGGACGTGTACGCCACCGGCTTCTCGCAGGGCGGCCAGGTGGCCATGGCCCTGGGCCGCGAACTCTCCCGCGGCCGGGACGGGCTGCGGCTGCGGGCACTGGCCCCGATGGCCGGGCCGCACGACCTGCTGGGCACCGAGTTCCCCGGGATCACCGACGGCCGGGTCGATCCGCGCTCCGCGGTCTTCTACCTCTCCTACTTCCTCACGGCGCAGAACCGGCTCCACCCGCTCTACAAGGACCCGGCCGAGGTGTTCCGCGCACCCTATGCACAGGCTGTGGAAGACCTGTTCGACGGGAGCCACCGGCCGCAGGACATCGTGGCGGCGCTCCCCGCGACGCCGCAGGAGCTGCTGACCCCGCAGTGGGCCGAGAACGTCCGCACCCCGCACGGGGCCCTGCTGGAGGCCGTGCGGGCCAATGACGGGGTCTGCGACTGGAAGCCCGCCGTGCCGGTACGCCTCTACGCGGGCACGGCCGACACCGACGTGCCGATCGCCAACTCCCGCGCCTGCGCCGCCGACCTGGCCCGCCACGGGGTCCCGGCGAAGGTCGTGGACCAGGGCCCGGACGCCGACCACACGACCACGGCGGTCCGCTCGGCACCGCAGGTGGTCCGCTGGTTCGACTCGATCCGCTAGGAATTGTCCTGCCGGTGAACGGGCGCTACGAGATCGCGGTGCGCAGCCGGACCACGTCGATCGGCTCGGTCTCGTCGTGGGCCGTCAGGTCGATGACCTGGCCCACCGCGCGGGTCTCGGCGGTCGCCGGCTTGAACTCCGGCTCGACGGCGGTCCGGGCGGATTCCGCCTTGTGCACCGCGAGGGCCTCGGCGCCGACCACGTCGGCCAGGTCCTCGTTCTGGACCGCCTCGATCACCGCACGGGCCTGCGCCGCGTTCTTGGTGCCGAAGAAGTCGAAGCCGCCCTCGACGCGGGAGGCCGTACGCCGCTGGGCCGCGTACGGGGCCACCGCGGCCGCCGGACGCCGCGCGGGGAGCGAGGGCGTCGCCGCGGCGGGGGCGTGGCCGCGACCGGATCCGGGGCCGGGCTCCGGGGCCGGCGGCGGGGGCAGTTCCCGCGCCTGCCGCTTGCGGGCCAGCGCCCCCAGGGCCGCGTGGGCCCGGGCGTAGCCGACCGCGGTGGGCGCGCCGGCCGAAGTGCGCTCCTCGGTGACGGCCGGAAGTTCCTTCGGCGCGGCGGCCTGACCCGCGGAGGCCTCGATGGCCAGCAGTCGGCGGCCTTCCAGCGCGCTGGCGCGCTCGGTCTCGGCGGTCGCGTACCGCCGCAGCAGCGCCGCGTGCTCGCCGCGCAGGCCCGCGAGTTCGACCCGCTTGGCGCGCAGCTTGGCGTCGAGCTTGGCCCGCAGCATCCGGGCCTCTTCGAGGTCGGATTCGAGCTCGGCTATCCGCTCGTCCGTCTTCCACTCGTCCTTGACCCGCTCGCGCGCGAGCTCCGCGACGCGGCGGCCCGCCGAGCGGTCCCAGGCGCGCATGACGACGGCGCCGGTGACCCCGGCGGCTGCCGTGAGGGCCACGAGCAGCCGGAGCGCCATCGGATCCGCCAGCAACCAGGCCGCGCCGGCGCCGACGGCGGATAGGCCGGCCACGGTCGTCGGCGTGAGCAGCCGGTGCAGGGGTTCGGGATTGCGGTGGCGTCCACGGGGCATGGCCCGAAATTTACAGGGGAAGGGGGTCGAGTGGGATACCCGCCCGGCAAACTCTTCCCGGGCGGTTACCCCACATTTCTGCATCAACCCCGTGCGCGCTACTTCTTCAGCAGCCCCTTGGACTCCAGGTAGGCCTTCGCGACGTCGGCGGGCTTGGCGCGCTCGGCGTCCACCTTCCGGTTCAGGTCGACCAGATCGGCCGTCGTGAGCACCTTGGTCAGCTTGTCGAGGGAGGCCGCGATCTCCGGTGTGCCCGCGTCCTTGGCGTTGACCACCGGCAGGACGTTGTCGGCGTTCTGGAGCTTCTTGTCGTCCTCCAGCAGGACCAGGCCGAAGCTGTCGAGGGTGGCGTCGGTGGTCGTGGTGAGCACGAGCTGGTCGGCGCCGTCCTTGACCGCCTGCTTGGCCTGGGGGGTGCCGACGCCCTTCGGGTCGATGCCGGAGACCTGAATTCCGTAGGTCTTCGTCAACCCCGGTGCGCAGAAGGGCCGGACGCTGCATTCGTCGCCCGCCGCGATCTTCACCTCGAGTCCGGACCTGCCGAGATCGGAAAGCGTCTTCAGGTTGTTCTTCTGGGCGAATTCCTTGGTCACCGCGAATGCGTTCTGGTCGACCGCCTCGCCCGCGGCCAGCGCCTTCAGGCCGAGCGGGGCCGCGAGCTTCTCCAGGCCCGCCACCGTCGCCGCGACGTCGCTGGAGGCGACCGGCTTCTCCTCGGGCGCCTTCGGGCCGTTGACCTTGGCGTTGAGGAACTCCGCGAGCGTGGCCGCGTACTCCGGGACGACGTCGATCTCGCCCTTCTCCAGCGACGGCTCGTACAGCTCGCGGTTGCTGACCGTCTTGATCGACGTGCTGTGGCCCGCGTCCTTCAGGACCTGCGCGTACAGCTCGGCGAGCACGTTCGACTCGGTGAACCCGGCGGCGCCGATCACCAGGCTGCCCTTGCCGCCGCCCGCGGACGAGGAGGAGTCGGCGGAGGCCGCGCCGCCGTCCTTGCTCTTCTCCAGGCTGTCGCCGCCGCACGCGGCCAGCGACACCGTCAGCGCCAGGGCGCCCAGGGACGCGCCGAGGACGCGCGTGGTCTTGGTCATGGAGGTACTCCGTTCGAGGCGAGGGACAGGAATCAGCGGGACGCCGCCGTCCGCGGCAGCAGCCGGTCCGCGGCGACCAGCGCGCCCTCCACCAGCAGGGCGAGCGCGGCCACCAGCAGGGCACCCGCGACGACCTGCGGGGTGTTGTACGTGTTGAAGCCCGCGGTGATGATCCGGCCGAGGCCGCCCTGGCCGACCATGGCGGCGATCGTGGCCGTGGCGATGACCTGCACGGCGCCCGAGCGCAGGCCGGTCATCACCAGGGGCCGCGCGAGCGGCAGCTCCACGCGCAGGAACAGCTGGCTGCCGGACATGCCCATGCCGCGGGCGGCCTCGACCACCGAGCGGTCCACCTCGCGCATGCCGACGTAGGCGTTGGTCAGCAGCGGCGGTACGGCGAACAGCACCAGTGCGGCGATGGTGGGGAGGTATCCGGCGTTGCGCAGCGGGGAGACCATGAAGAGCGCCAGCACCGCGAAGACGGGGACGGCCCGGCCGATGTTGGAGATGTTGATCGCGAGGGTGCCGCCCCGGCCGAGGTGGCCGAGGAAGAGCCCGATCGGCAGCGCCACCGCGCAGGCGATCGCGAGCGCGACCCCGCTGACGTAGACGTGCTCGCCGAGCCGGTGCCAGACGCCGCTCTCCCCCGACCAGTTGGCGCCGTTCGCCAGCCAGTCCCAGGCCCCTGTGATCACGTCCACGGGCTCAGGCCCCCTTCGCCTGCGCCGACGGCCGGGCGCCGGCCCGGGTCCAGGGGGTCAGCAGCCGCTGCACACCGAGCAGCAGCAGGTCGGCCGCGAGCGCGAGCAGGACGCACAGCACGGAGGCGGTGAGTACCTGGGCCTTGAAGGAGCTGTTCACGGCCGGTGCGATGAGATTGCCGAGGCCGCCCTTGCCGACGATGGAGCCGACGGTGGTCAGCGCGACCGTGGAGACGGTGGCGATCCGGACGCCGGCGAGCAGGGCGGGCAGCGCGAGGGGCAGTTCGACCTGCCACAGCAGGCGCCCCGGGCCGTACCCCATGCCGCGCGCGGCCTCCCGTACGTCCTCGGGGACGGCCTCCAGGCCGGCCAGCACGTTGCGGACCAGGATCGTCAGCGAGTACAGCACGAGGCCGGTCACCACCAGCGACGCCGAGAGTCCGAAGACCGGCAGCAGCAGGGAGAACATGGCCAGCGAGGGGATCGTGTAGAGCAGGGTGGTGAAGGCCAGGACGGGCGCCGCCCAGTGCCGGCCGCGGCGGGCCAGCAGGGCGAGCGGCACGGAGACGGCGATGCCGATCAGGACCGACACGCCGGTGAGCCAGATGTGTTCGAGGGTGGCGTCGGTGAGTTCCTGGGAGCGGGAGGTCACGTAGTCCCAGCAGATCCAGTCGTTCGCCACCAGGCAGTTCTGCCCGGCCATTCCCCTCACCCCCCACCATTCGAACGTACGTCTTCACGATCACCCGACCAGAGCGACCCTAACCCCCACCACCCCCGATGGCCGGAATCCTTCGCACTCGGGCAACACGCCCTTCACAAATCCACGACGCCGGTACGGAAAGATGGTTTTGTGATCCGATTCGAGCAAGTGACCAAGCGCTACCCCGACGGAACGACAGCCGTCGAGGACCTGTCCTTCGAGGTGGCGGAGGGGGAGCTGGTCACGCTCGTGGGACCGTCCGGCTGCGGCAAGACGACCACCATGAAGATGGTCAACCGGCTGATCGACCCGACGTCCGGCCGGATCCTGCTGGGCGGCGAGGACATCGCCGACGCCGATCCGGTCGAGCTGCGCCGCCGGATCGGGTACGTCATCCAGCAGGTCGGGCTGTTCCCGCACAAGACGGTGCTGGAGAACACGGCGACCGTGCCGCAGCTGATCGGCACCCCGAAGGCGGCCGCCCGTGCGCGGGCGGCCGAGCTGCTCGAACTGGTGGGCCTGGACCCGGCCGTGTACGGGAGCCGCTACCCGGAGCAGCTGTCGGGCGGCCAGCGCCAGCGCGTCGGCGTGGCCCGCGCGCTCGCCGCCGATCCGCCCGTGCTGCTGATGGACGAGCCGTTCGGGGCGGTGGACCCGGTGGTGCGCGAGCGGCTGCAGAACGAGTTCCTGACGCTGCAGAAGACGGTGCGCAAGACGATCCTGCTGGTCACGCACGACCTGGAGGAGGCGATCCGGCTCGGCGACCGCATCGCCGTCTACGGGACGGGCACCATCGAGCAGTTCGCCCGCCCGGCGGCGGTCCTCGGGTCGCCGGCCACCCCGTACGTGGCCTCCTTCGTCGGCTCCGACCGCGGTCTCAAGCGGCTCGCGGTCACCGCCGTCGGGGCGGCCGACCTGGCGGCGGCGGAAGGGAAACAGCCGACGGCGTCGGTGGAGTTGGGGGCGACGCTGCGCGAGGCGCTCGCCGCCCTGCTGCAGGAGGACTCGGGGCGGATCGGGGTCACGGACCCCGAATCCGGCGCGCTGGTCGGCGTACTGACCCCGGAGGCCGTCCACCGGGCACTGCGCCGGGCCCAGCTGCAGAAGGCTTAGCCCCGAAACGGCTGTGACCGGCCTCGGGAGGCCGGTCACGGGTGTGTCGGCGCCGGTTCGGCGCGGGGCTGAGCGGGGCGGGTCAGGCCTCGATGCGGTCGCTCATCCACGTCAGCATCGGCGGGATCTCGCGTCGCCACGTGTTGAAGTTGTGGCCACCGCTGTCGAGGATGATGGAGGAAACCCGGTCCGGGCCCTGCACCTTCTTGATGAACTTCTTGGTGTCGGCGAGGTTCGGTTCGCCCTTCTCGCTGCTGGTGACGAGGAAGGACGTACCGGTCGGCTTCTTGTTCTCGATGCTGTACAGCACGTCCGCGCGCTTCTTCAGCTTCGCGTCCCCGTGGAACAGGTCACCGGTCGTCGGGTCGTCCGGGGCGTCGTAGTACGCGGACAGACCCGCAGCGGCACCGAAGGTCTGCGGGTAGTGCGCGGCGATCTTCAGGGCGCAGTAACCGCCCGTGGAATTGCCGATGAAGCCCATGTTCTGGGGCTTCTTGCCGACCCGGAAGGTGTCCGTGATGGCCTGCGGGAGGTCCTCGCCGAAGAAGGTCTCGGTCTGCGGGCCATCGGGTATATCGACGCACTCGGTGTCACGCGGGGGCGCGATGGTCGGGCGCAGCATGACCAGGATCATCGGCTCCATCTTGCCCGCCTTGGACAGGGTGAAGGCCTTCATCGGGTAGTCGAGCCCTTTGATGAGGTTCTCGGCGGTGCCCGGGTAGCCGGTCAGGACGATGGACGCGGGGAAGTTACGGTCCTTGTGCTGCGGCTGGAAGTACTCCGGCGGGAGCCAGACGTAGCCGGGGCTCGTTATCTTCGACTTCTGCCCGGTTATGGCAACCTTCAGGATCTGACCACCGACCTGGGGCTTGGCGCCACCGGGTACGTCCAGCTTCTGCTTGTCGACGACCTTGATGTCCTTGCTGCTCATCGAGTGGTCGACGACCTTGCCCATGGACGTCTCCCGGCCGAACAGGTCGGCCCAGGAACCGTAGAAGAGGAACGACTTGTTAGCCGCGAGCCCCACAGCCGAGAACAGCGCCAGCTGGGTCGCCAGCAGGAGCCCGATCCGGCCGGCGAACGCGCGCCAGGTGCGGCCCGAGAGCTTCGGCCAGAACCAGACCGTGGCCGCGAAGAGCAGCACACCGGCGAGGATCGCCAGCGCCAGAACCGTATTACTGGTGAGACCCATGAGCAGTCAGTCGACTTTCTTGTAACAGGACCGTTTTTTCCGACGAAAGAGTGAACCCGCTCCTCGTCGATGTCGTCCTAAGGGACGCACCACACACCGGAGGCTGTCGCGGCCTTCGGCCACATGATCTCTCGCGGAGCAACGGGAAGCGATGTCTAGCAGGATAGATGGCGATAAGTCGGGACAGGTTCCGAGCAGGGTCCGCCGAATCCTCCGAGGCCCACAGCCGGAGGCGGTGCCCGGCCTGGTAGGTACGGCCGTCATGATCGTCGGCCTTCTGGACATCGCGGCAGGGGTGTTCCCGCGTTTCCGGCACAGCCGGATCCACGCGGTCGCCGAGGTGCTGCCGGTGTTCGGCCCCTTCGCAGCGGCCCTCGCCATCAGCGCGGGCGTACTGCTCCTGCTGCTCGCGCACGGCCTCAAGCGCCGCAAGCGCCGGGCCTGGCGGGCGGCGGTGGTGCTGCTGCCGGCCGGTGCCGTGGCGCAGTTCCTCTACCGGCACTCGATCCCCGGCGTGATCATCGCAGCGGTGCTCTTCGCCCTGCTGCTGCGCCACCAGGGTGAATTCAAGGCGCTGCCCGACCCGCGCAGCCGCTGGAAGGCGCTGGCCAACTTCGTACTGATGAGCGCCGGCTCCATCGGGCTCGGCCTGCTCATCGTGAACGTCCACCCGAACAGGGTCGTCGGCAACCCGGGCCTGTACGAGCAGATCACGCACGTCGTCTACGGCCTCTTCGGCTTCGAGGGCCCCGTCGACTACGCGGGCCAGGTGTCCTGGACCGTCGGCTACTCGCTCGGCGCCCTCGGCATGCTGACCGCGCTCACCACCATGTACCTGGCCTTCCGCCCCGAGCACCCGGCCGCCCGGCTCACCTCCGACGACGAGGACAAGCTGCGCGAGCTGCTCGCCAAGCACGGCGGCCGCGACTCCCTCGGCCACTTCGCGCTCCGCCGCGACAAGGCCGTCGTCTTCTCCCCCAGCGGCAAGGCCGCCGTCACCTACCGCGTCGTGTCCGGCGTGATGCTCGCCTCCGGCGACCCCATCGGCGACGTCGAGGCCTGGCCCGGCGCCATCGAGCGGTTCATGGAGGAGGCCAAGGCCCACTCCTGGACCCCGGCCGTCGTGGGCTGCAGCGAGACGGGCGGCGAGGTCTGGACCCGCGAGACCGGGCTCGACGCGCTGGAACTGGGTGACGAGGCGATTGTCGATGTCAAAGACTTCTCCCTCGCGGGCCGTCCCATGCGCAATGTCCGCCAGATGGTGAAGCGCATCGAGCGCAACGGCTACACCACCAAGGTCCGCCGGGTCAGCGAGCTGACCGAGGAGGAGCTGGAGCAGGTCCGCGGCGCGGCCGAGGCCTGGCGCGGCACCGACACCGAGCGCGGCTTCTCGATGGCCCTGGGCCGGGTCGGCGAGGAGGGCGACGGCGACTGCTTCATCGCCACCGCGCACCGCGTGGAGGAGGGCGACACCAGCCCGTACGGCGACCTCAAGGCCGTCCTGCACTTCGTCCCGTGGGGCACCGACGGCATGTCGCTGGAGCTGATGCGCCGCGACCGCGCCGCCGACCCCGGCATGAACGAGCTGCTGATCGTCGCCTCCCTGCAGGCCGCCCCCGGCCTGAAGATCGAGAAGGTCTCGCTGAACTTCGCGATGTTCCGCGCGGCCCTCGCCCGCGGCGAGAAGATCGGCGCCGGCCCGGTCCTGCGGATGTGGCGGGGCCTGCTGGTCTTCCTCTCCCGCTGGTTCCAGATCGAGTCGCTCTACAAGTTCAACGAGAAGTTCCGCCCCCGCTGGGAGCCGCGCTTCATGGTCTACCGCACCACCCGCGACCTTCCCCGCATCGGCTTCGCCGTGATGCAGGCCGAGGGCTTCGTCACGGTGGCCCTGCCGCGGCTCTTCGCCAGCCGCCGCCGTCCCAAGCCGGTCCGCACCTGTGCGCACCACCACGTGACGGCCGTGCCCAAGCAGCAGGAGCGCGAGGTCCAGGCGGCGTAGCCCTCGCCGGGCGGGCGGGCCCGGGGCCCGCAGCAGCCGGTGGCCCCGGCGCCCTTGCACCGCCCGGCCGGGGCAAGGGCGCCGGGGCCCTGTCGTATCCAGGTCACGCCTACCCTTGGACCTATGAACACGAAGCGCGGAGCCACCGGCAGGGGCCGGGTCGCAGGTCTGCCGGACTGGGACCGCTGCGGGGTCATGGGCGTCGTCAACGTCACCCCCGACTCCTTCTCCGACGGCGGCCGGTGGTTCGACACCACCGCCGCGGTCAAGCGCGGACTCGACCTCGTCGAGCACGGCGCCGACCTCGTCGACGTCGGCGGCGAGTCCACCCGCCCCGGAGCCTCTCGCGTCGACGAGGAGGAGGAGCTGCGCCGGGTCGTCCCCGTGGTCCGCGGCCTGGCCTCCGAAGGCGTCACCGTCTCCGTGGACACCATGCGCGCGGCCGTCGCCGCCCGGGCCGTCGAGGCCGGCGCGGCCCTGGTCAACGACGTCAGCGGCGGTCTGGCCGACCCCGGGATGATCCCGGCCGTCGCCGCCGCCGAAGTGCCCTTCGTGGTGATGCACTGGCGGGGCTTCAGCGCCGGCATGAACAGCCTCGCCGTCTACGACGACGTGGTCGCCGAGGTCACCGCCGAGCTGCGGGCCCGGATCGACGCGGTCGTGGCCGGCGGGATCGCACCCGAGCGGCTGCTCGTCGACCCCGGCCTCGGCTTCGCCAAGAACGCCGAGCACGACCTGGCCCTGGTCGCGCACCTGCCCGAGCTGCGCGCGCTGGGCCTCCCGCTGCTGGTCGCCGCATCGCGGAAGCGTTTCCTCGGCCGGGTCCTGGCCGGCGGGGCCGACACCGCCCCGCCGCCCGCCCGCGAGCGGGACGCCGCCACGGCCGCCGTCTCCGCGATCGCCGCGCACCAGGGCGCCTGGGCCGTACGGGTGCACGAGGTACGGGCGACCGCGGACGCGGTTCGAGTGGCCCGCGCCGTGGAAGGCGCACTCTGATCCGTACCCACCGACAAGGAGCACCGTGAGCAGAACCGACATCGAGGCGGTCGAAGAGGTCAACACGGCCTTCTACGAGGCAATGGAGCGGGGGGACTTCGACTCACTGTCGGCGCTCTGGCTGGAGGACGAGATCTCCTGCGTCCACCCCGGCTGGCCGGTGCTCTCGGGCCGCGGCGAGGTCCTGCGCTCGTACGCGCTCATCATGTCGCACACCGACTACATCCAGTTCTTCCTCACCGACACCAAAGTGGCCGTAATAGGCGATACCGCCCTGGTCACGTGTACGGAGAACATCCTCAGCGGGGGGCCCGCCGAGGACGGCGGGGAACTCGGCCCGCTCGTCGGTCAGCTGGTCGTCGCGACGAATGTGTTCCGACGCACATCCGAGGGCTGGCGACTCTGGTCCCACCACGGTTCTCCCGTCCTCACGGAGTCCGAGGACGACGAGGAGGAGGACTCCTCGTGACCCCTCCGGCGGGATCCGGAGTATTTCGCAGGTAAATTCGAAGACGGACGACGCCGACCGCACTCGGCGCAGCCATGGCCCCGGGGAGCCCCGGGACCGGAAGCATCTACCAAAGCAGGAGTGATTCGCGTGGATCGTGTCGCGCTGCGCGGCCTCAAGGCTCGCGGGCACCACGGCGTCTTCCCCCGGGAGCGCGAGGAAGGCCAGACCTTCATCGTCGACCTCGTGCTGCACCTCGACACCCGCCCCGCGGCGGCCGGAGACGACCTGGCGAAGACCGTGCACTACGGGGTCGTCGCCGAGGAGGTCGTCGACGTGGTCCAGGGTGAGCCCGTCGACCTGATCGAAACCCTGGCCGAGCGGATCGCCCAGCAGTGCCTCAAGCACGAAGCGGTGGCACAGGTGGAGGTCGTCGTCCACAAGCCGGACGCGCCCATCACCGTCCCCTTCGACGACGTGACCATCACGATCACCCGGAGCCGCGCATGAACAACGGACTGAACGCACCGAGCGACCCCACCGTCCAGCCGGTACCCGCATCCGTCGTCGAGGCGGTCGACGCGGCGGACGTCACTCTGTCCAACCCCAAATGGGCCGTGATCGCGCTCGGCGCGAACCTCGGCAACCGGCTGGAGACCCTGCAGGGCGCCATCGACGCCCTCGGTGACACCCCCGGCATGCGGGTCAAGGCCGTCTCCCCCGTCTACGAGACCGAGCCGTGGGGCGTCGAGCCCGGCTCGCAGCCCTCGTACCTCAACGCGGTCGTCGCCGTGAAGACCACCCTGCCCCCGTCCTCGCTCCTGGAGCGCGCGCACGCCGTCGAGGAGGCCTTCGACCGCGTCCGCGAGGAGCGCTGGGGGCCGCGCACGATCGACGTGGACATCGTCGCGTACGCCGACAGGGTCTCCGACGACCCGGTCCTGACCCTCCCGCACCCGCGTGCCCACCAGCGTGCCTTCGTGCTGGCCCCCTGGCACGACATCGACCCGGAAGCCCGGATCCCGGGCCGCGGGGAGGTCG
This sequence comes from Streptomyces sp. NPDC054932, assembly GCF_053610205.1. Taxonomy (NCBI): domain Bacteria; kingdom Bacillati; phylum Actinomycetota; class Actinomycetes; order Kitasatosporales; family Streptomycetaceae; genus Streptomyces; species Streptomyces sp. NPDC054932. The sequence continues at coordinate 37,479 of NZ_JBSGXU010000001.1, forward strand.
CCGCGCTGCTGGCCGAAATCGGTCTGGGCGGTGTCACGTCGCGCCCCGACCTGGAACTCCACCTCCCCGAGTAGTCGTTAGTAGCCTGTTCACGGCTACTCGCTGAAAGTGGGGAACGGGCAAGTGAAGCAACTGAGGCCGGCGGTCCTGGCGGGCATCTTCGTGGTCGCCGGGGTCCTGTCCTGGGCGGGCGCGCGCCTGTGGAACACCTACGGCACCCTGCCGGGGGTTCCACTGGCCGCGCCGATCGTCCTCGGCATCATCGCGGCGGTCCTGCTGGCCACGGCCCTGTCCATGCGCTCCCGGCTCAAGGCCCAGCGCGAGCGCCGCCCGGGCGCCAAGGGCGTCGAGCCGCTGATGGCGGCCCGCGCGGTGGTCTTCGGCCAGGCCAGTGCGCTGGTGGCGGCGCTGGTGGCGGGCATGTACGGCGGTGTGGGCGTCTTCCTGCTGACCGACGCCCTCGACGTCCCCGCCCGCCGCGACCAGGCCTGGTACGCCGGCTTCTCGGTCCTGGCGGGCGTGGCGGTCATCGCCGCCGCCCTCTTCCTGGAGCACGTGCTGAAGCTCCCCGAGGACGAGGACCCGGGCAAGGCCCCGGCCCGCGCCTGAATCAGCCGGATCCGGGCATCGCGGGATCCCCGGTGCGGACCTCGCCCACGGGGACGCAGTTGTCGATGCCCTCGGCCGGCCGCAGCTCGCAGAGCCGGGCCTGTGACAGGTCCGCGCCCTCCGGGATGAGCTGCCAGGTGCGGATCCAGTACGGGGTGTCCGCCCTCAGCGTGCCGAACCAGCTGTCCACACCCGGTCCGAACTCGTCCGACAGCATGTCCTCGCGGGTGAAGTAACGCGATGCGCCGTCGAAATGGCTGCAGCTGATCCTCGAGTTCTTCTCGGCGGCCGCCCGGCAGCCGTCGAACACGACGCCCCAGTGACCGACGGGGTTCGGGGACTTCAGGTCCCGTCCCTGCTCGCCCGTCAGCTTCAGTACGAGCTGGACGTACGTCAGGCCGCTCGGAGCGGGATCCTCCGCCGTGTTGGGGCTGACCACCGCGTCGACGATCCGTACGGAGTGCCGGTACTGCGCGTTCTTCACGTCCAGAACGGGCCCGCGGCCCTCCAGCCGGTCCGCGGTCCCCTTGGCGGGCGCGGCGGCCGGTGCGGACGGCGTGGCGGCCGCCGAGGCGGACGCCGGCGCCGCCGGGCCGGGCTTCCCGGCCTCCCCCGCGCCGCCACAGGCCGTGAGGACCGCGCCGCAGGCCAGGGCGAGACCGCCCCGGACCCACCGTCCTGAGAAAAACGCCTTCGCGTGCACCACTGATCGGCTCCCCCGTCGCGGGGCCGTCCCCCGGACGCCCCCTCGTGATCTTCAGCGACACACTTTAGGGGGTGTCCGGACGGGGGTCAGCGGGCCATGATCAGGCTCATCGCCTCGTTGCGGGTGGCGGGGTCGCGGAGCTGACCGCGGACCGCGGAAGTGATCGTCTTCGCGCCGGGCTTGCGGACTCCGCGCATGGTCATGCACATGTGCTCGCACTCGATGACCACAATGCAGCCGCGCGGGTCCAGGATCTCCATCAGGGAGTCCGCGATCTGCGTGGTCAGGCGCTCCTGCACCTGGGGGCGGCGGGCGAAGACGTCCACGAGGCGGGCCAGCTTCGACAGGCCGGTGATCTTGCCGTCGGTGGACGGGATGTAGCCGACGTGGGCGACACCGTGGAACGGGACGAGGTGGTGTTCACAGCTCGACATGACCTCGATGTCCTTCACGAGGACCATCTCGTCGTGCCCGAGGTCGAACGTCGTGGTCAGGACCTCTTCCGGCTTCTGGTACAGGCCGGCGAATATCTCCCGGTACGCGCGCGCCACGCGCGCCGGGGTCTCCAGGAGCCCCTCGCGGTCCGGGTCCTCGCCGACCGCGATCAGGAGTTCACGGATCGCCGCCTCCGCGCGCTTCTCGTCGAACTCGCCGATCCTGCCCTCGTCACCGTTCAGGGTCACCGGGTCGGTCATCTCATCCTCGTTCCTGTCCGCACACGCGGTCGTACAAATGTGCCGCGCCCCCCAGGCTAGAACCTGGGGGGCGCGGCTTCCATTCCGGGTGGGTCGAGCCGCCGGCTACTCGGGACGGTCCTCGGGTGCCACCTCGATGCCCTTCTCCGTGGAGACCGGCGCGACGGAGGCCGACGTGCCGTTCGCCGAGTTCGTCAGCTGGAGCTCCTTGGGAGAGAGCACCGGCGGACGGGTGGAGGGGGTGCGGCGGGAGGAACCGGTCCACGCGGGGCGGGCCGGACGCTTCACGATCGTGGAGAAGATCTCGGCGATCTGCTCCTTGTTCAGCGTTTCCTTCTCCAGCAGCGCGAGGACCAGGTTGTCGAGGACGTCACGGTTCTCGACGAGGATCTCCCAGGCCTCGTTGTGCGCGGTCTCGATGAGCTTCTTGACCTCTTCGTCGACCAGCGCCGCGACCTCTTCCGAGTAGTCCCGCGGGTGCGACATCTCGCGGCCCAGGAACGGCTCGGTGTTGTCGCCGCCGAACTTGATCGCACCGAGGCGCTCGGTCATGCCGTACTGCGTGACCATGGCCCGCGCCGTGGCGGTGGCCTTCTCGATGTCGTTCGCCGCGCCGGTGGTCGGGTCGTGGAAGACCAGCTCCTCGGCCGCGCGCCCGCCCAGCATGTACGCCAGCTGGTCGAGCATCTCGTTGCGCGTGGTCGAGTACTTGTCCTCGTCGGGCAGGACCATGGTGTAACCCAGGGCCCGGCCGCGGGACAGGATCGTGATCTTGTGGACCGGGTCGGAGTTCGGGGAGGCCGCCGCGACCAGGGCGTGTCCGCCCTCGTGGTACGCGGTGATCTTCTTTTCCCGGTCCGACATGATCCGGGTCCGCTTCTGCGGGCCCGCCACGACGCGGTCGATCGCCTCGTCCAGCGAGTGGTTGTCGATCAGCTTCTTGTCCGAGCGGGCCGTGAGCAGCGCGGCCTCGTTCAGGACGTTGGAGAGATCGGCACCGGTGAAGCCGGGCGTGCGACGGGCGACGGCGCCGAGGTCGACGTCCGGGGCGACCGGCTTGCCCTTCTGGTGGACCTTGAGGATCTCCAGACGGCCCTGCATGTCCGGGCGGTCGACCGCGATCTGCCGGTCGAAGCGGCCCGGGCGCAGCAGCGCCGGGTCGAGGATGTCCGGACGGTTCGTGGCGGCGATCAGGATGACGCCGCCCTTCACGTCGAAGCCGTCCATCTCGACCAGCAGCTGGTTGAGGGTCTGCTCGCGCTCGTCGTGACCGCCGCCGAGACCCGCACCGCGGTGCCGGCCGACGGCGTCGATCTCGTCGACGAAGACGATCGCCGGGGCGTTGGCCTTGGCCTGCTCGAACAGGTCACGGACACGCGAGGCACCGACACCGACGAACATCTCGACGAAGTCGGACCCGGAGATCGAGTAGAAGGGGACACCGGCCTCGCCCGCGACGGCGCGCGCCAGCAGGGTCTTACCGGTGCCGGGCGGGCCGTACAGCAGCACGCCCTTGGGGATCTTCGCGCCGACGGCCTGGAACTTCGCCGGCTCCTGGAGGAACTCCTTGATCTCGTGGAGCTCCTCGACGGCCTCGTCCGAACCCGCGACATCGGCGAACGTCGTCTTCGGGGTGTCCTTGGTGATGAGCTTGGCCTTGGACTTCCCGAAGTTCATGACCCGGGAGCCGCCGCCCTGCATCTGGTTCATCAGGAACAGGAAGACGAGGACGATGAGGACGAAGGGCAGGAGCGAGAGCAGCACGCTCAGGAACGGGCTGGTCTTGTCCGGAGTGACGGAGTACCCGTCCGGAATCTGACCGGCGTCGTACTTGGTCTGGAGGCTCTGGGCGAGCTGGACGCCCTGATCCCCGATGTAGTTGGCCTGGAACTTGGTGCCGTCGTGCTTGCCGAGCTTCTCGCCTTGCTTGAGCTCGATCTTGATCATCTGGCTGTCGCCGGTGGTCAGCTTGGCTGTCTCCACCTGGCCACTGTTGATCGCCTTGATGACCTCGCTGGTGTCCACCGACTTGTAGCCGCCGCCGGAGCCGACGACATTCATCAACACGACCACGGCGAGGACGGCCAGCACGATCCACATGACCGGCCCACGGAAGTATCGCTTCACGTCCATCCATACGGGGCGCCAGGCGCCCCGTCCCTCCTGCCCGTAGGTAAATGCTGCTGTGAGTAAAGACTGTTCTTCGGAATGTACCCCTGTATTGTCACCCGCGGCCCCGTGGGACGGCTGACAGACCCGCCTTCCCCTGCTCCAACGGCGGGAATCGCCCCCAGGTTCCCCGCAGGCCTGCCGGGGTTCCCGGGGACGGGAGCGGTGGTGGGATCAGCCGCCGTAGACGTGCGGGGCGAGCGTGCCGACGAACGGCAGGTTGCGGTACTTCTCCGCGTAGTCCAGGCCGTAGCCCACGACGAACTCGTTGGGGATGTCGAAGCCGACCCACTTCACGTCGATCGCGACCTTCGCGGCCTCGGGCTTGCGCAGCAGCGTGACGACCTCCAGGGAGGCCGGCTGGCGGGAGCCCAGGTTCGACAGCAGCCAGGACAGCGTCAGGCCCGAGTCGATGATGTCCTCGACGATCAGGACGTGCTTGTCCTTGATGTCGGTGTCCAGGTCCTTGAGGATCCGCACCACACCGGAGGACTGGGTCCCGGCGCCGTACGAGGACACCGCCATCCAGTCCATGGTGAGCGGGGTGGACAAGGCGCGCGCCAGGTCCGCCATCACCATCACGGCGCCCTTGAGCACACCGACGATGAGCAGGTCCTTGCCCGCGTACTCCGCGTCGATCTTCGCGGCCAGCTCGGCCAGCTTCGCGTCGATCTCTTCCTTGGTGATGAGCACCGACTGGAGGTCGTTGCCCATGTCCTTCTCGTCCACCCGCATCACTTTCGTTGTCGGCCGGGGCTCCGGGGGGCGACCCCGGAGGACTCAGCCGTGTTTCAGCACCAATCAGCCCTGCCGAATGACAAGTCTGCCACCCTGCCGCTGGGCCTCGACCCGGCCGGGCAGGTTGATGGCGCCCTGACCGCGCCATCCGGTGATGAGGCGGTCGACTTCTTCGATGTGGCGGGCGAAGAGGGAACCCGCGGGGGACCCTGCCGCGACCACGGCCCTGCGCAGCACGCGGCGGCGGACGGCCGGGGGCAGGGCGTAGAGCTTGGCGCACTCCAGGCGCCCGTCCGCGTCGCGTACGCCGGTCTCCGCCTCGGCGGCCCAGGCGTCCAGGGCGTCGGCGTCGTCCCGGGAGAGCTGCGCGGTGCGGGCGAGTGCCTCGACGACTCCCTTGCCGAGCGCCTTCTCGAGGGCGGGCAGTCCCTCGTGGCGCAGCCGGGAGCGGGTGTAGGCGGGGTCGATGTTGTGCGGGTCGTCCCAGACGGGGAGGGACTGGACCATGCAGGCCTTGCGGGCGGTCTGCCGGTCGACCTGGAGGAACGGGCGGCGGTAGCGGTTCGTGCGGCCGGCGCTGCCGCCGGAGACCTCGGGCATGCCGGACAGCGAACGGATGCCGGAGCCGCGGGCCAGGCCCAGCAGGACGGTTTCGGCTTGATCGTCCCGGGTGTGGCCGAGCAGCACGGCGGCGGCGCCGAGCCGGTCCGCGGCCTCGTCCAGGGCTCCGTAGCGGGCGTCGCGGGCGGCGGCCTCGGGTCCGCCGTCGCGTCCGACGCGCACGGCGACGGACTCCACCGGGTCGAGGCGGAGTGCGGTCATGCGGGTGACGACCTCGGCGGCACGCAGGTCGGAGCCGGGCTGGAGGCCGTGGTCGACGGTGATGCCACCGGCCCTGATGCCGAGCTTGGGGGCCTCGAAGGCGAGGGCCGAGGCGAGCGCCATGGAATCGGCACCGCCGGAGCAGGCGACGAGGACGAGCGGCGGGTGACCCCCGGCGGCGCGGGAGCGGCCGGGACTGTCGGTGAGATCGGTGAGGACGTCGTGGAGTACGCGGCGGACCGCCAGGCGTATCGCCGCGACCGCAGGATGGGGACCCATGTCCGGTGCCCTTCGATGGTGTTCGGATGCCTCGGAGGCGTTGGGGTGGTGCGCTGGGGTGCTGTTGCCCGGCTGCCCCCCGCGGAACGGGAGGATGTCACTCAGAGTGCGTCGATGGTGACAGAACCGAGCCGTTCCCCGAGCATCGCACGGCCTTCCACGGCCCACGGTCCCTCGGACGGGTGACGCTGCTTCCCCCAGTGAGACATGTTTACGCCCCTTGTGTCACTCCGCTTCGCTCTGTTCGCTCCCCTTGCGGTGCACCCGGGCCACCCAGTCGGCGGGCTTGGCGATCTCCGCCTTGGTCGGCAGCGTGTTCGGGGAGGTCCACACCCGGTTGAAGCCGTCCATGCCGACCTGGCCGACGACGGCGCGGACGAACCGCTCCCCGTCGCGGTACTGGCGCAGCTTGGCGTCGAGGCCCAGCAGCTTGCGCAGGGCGGCGTCGAGCCGGCCCGCCCCGCTGGCCCTGCGCTGCTGGAACTTCTCGCGGATCTCGGCGACCGAGGGCACCACCTGGGGGCCGACCCCGTCCATGACGAAGTCGGCGTGGCCCTCCAGCAGGGACATGACCGCGGTGAGGCGGCTCAGGATCTCGCGCTGCTCGGGGGTCTGCACGAGCTCCACGAGGGAGCGTCCCTCGTCGCCGCTCTCGGCGTCCGGGCGGGCGCCCGCGAAGGACTGGGCGGCCTCGCGGATGCGCTCCAGCACGGTCGAGGGGTCCACCTCGGTGGCCCCGAGAAACGTCTGGATTTCGCCTTCGAGGTGCGCGCGCAGCCACGGGACGGCCGTGAACTGTGTACGGTGCGTCTCCTCGTGCAGGCAGACCCACAGCCGGAAGTCGTGCGGGTGCACGTCCAGCTCGCGCTCGACGTGCACGATGTTGGGCGCGACGAGCAGCAGCCGGCCCCCCGCCGCGGAGGCCGGCAGGTCCCGGGAGACCGGCGCGAAGGTCTCGTACTGGCCGAGGACCCGGGAGGCCAGGAAGCTCAGCAGCATGCCCAGCTCGACGCCGGTGACCTTGCCGCCGACGGCGCCGAGGACGGCTCCGCCGGGGGCGCCCGCGCGGCGGTCCTGCATCTTGCCGAGGAGCGGCTGGAGCAGCTCGCGGAACCCGGCGACGTTGGCCTTGACCCAGCCGGCCCGGTCGACGACCAGGACGGGCGTGTCGGGGACGGCCGACCCCTCGGGGATCATCCGGGTGAACTCGCGCACGTGCCGTTCCGAGGTCCTGGCGTGCCGCCGCAGCTCCGCCACGACGGCGCGCGCCTCGTCCCGGGTGACCTCCGGGCCGGGTCGCACCAGCCGGGTCGCGGTCGCCACCGCGAGGTTCCAGTCGACCATCTCCGCACCACTGATGCTCGTCATGCGTCAACCGTACGTGGACCGGCCCTTCTGCGGACCCCCTACGAAGCGGTCGCCACGGCCGCGGCGAGCTTGTCGAGGGCCTTCTCCGCGCCCTCGGGGCCGGGGCTGTTCGCCGTGAGGAAGGCGAAGGCGAGGAGTCGGCCGGAGGAGTCGACGACGGTCCCGGCGAGGGAGTTCACCCCCGTCAGGGTGCCGGTCTTGGCCCGGAGCAGGCCGGCGGCCGGGGAGCTGCCGGCGTTGCGGGCCCTCAGGGTCCCGGTGAATCCGGCGACGGGCAGTCCGGTGAGGACCGGCCGCAGCTCCGGGCGCCCTGGGTCGGCGGCCTTGACGAGGAGCCCGGTCAGCAGGCCGGCGCTGACCTTGTCGGCTCGGCCCAGACCGCTGCCGTCGGCGAAGCGCGAGCCGGCCGTGTCGATGCCGAGGGCGGCGAGCCGGTCGGTGACGGCCTGCTCGGCGCCCTCGAAGCTCGCGGGGCGGCCGGAGGCCAGGGCGGTCTGCCGGGCGAGGGCCTCGGCGATGTCGTTGTCGCTGTTGGTCAGCATCCGCTCGACGAGCCCGGCCACCGGGGTGGAGAGGGTGACGGCCAGCGGCTGGACCCCGGCGGCGGCCTTGGCCCGGGCCGGTGCGGCGGTGACCTTGATGCCGCGTTCCCCCAGCAGGGTGCGGAAGGCCCGCGCGGCCTCCCCGGAGGGGTCCTCGGTCCGGTCCGCGGGCCCGGACGTGGAGTCGTCGGAGCGGCCCTCGTCGGCCGCCAGGGCGGTCACGGGAGCGATGTTGGGGTTGAGGCCGATCGGGTGGCGGGCCGGTCCGCTGTAGAGGCTGTCGTCGTAGGCCAGGGTCACCGTGTCGGTGCCTGCAGCCTTGAGGGCCTGCGCGGTGTCGCCGGCGAGGGCGACGAGGCTGCCGCCGGATCCGGCGGGGCTCTTCTTCTTCGCGGTGAGCGAGGGGTCGCCGCCGCCGACCAGGACGATCTGTCCGAGGGCGGTGCCGGGCATGACGGTCGTCCTGATCCGGTGCTCGGGCCCGAGGGCGGCGAGCACGGCCGCTGCGGTGGCGATCTTGACGGTGGACGCGGGGGTCATCGCGTCCCGCGCCCCGGATTCGTAGAGGACCTGCCCGGTGGCGGTGTCGACGACGGACGCGGTACGGACGCTGCCGAGCGCGGGATCGGCGAGCAGCGGCTTCAGCACGGCGGCCAGGCCCCCGGCGGAGGCGGGCTCGGCGGGGGCGGCGGACTGCCCGCGCAGGGCGCCGGGGCCGATCCCGCCGAGCACCCCGGGGGCACTGGGCGCGGCCTGCGGCAGGCCCCCGGAACCGGGCCCGACGCCGTGATCTGCGCCACCCGTACGGTCCCAGGAGGCGGCCCTGTCCCGCTCGGCCTTACGCTGGCCGGAGTCCCAAGGACCGGCGGCGGCCACCGCTGCCACCGACAGGGCCAGGCCGGCGACGGCCGAACCCGCGATGAGCTGCCACGTCTTGTCGAATGGCACCTCGGACCAGCCCCTTTCGCGATCACACATCTGCGTGAGGGACACTTAACCACTGCGTCTTGCCGCGAGCATGGCACCCCACCCGGCAGGGCTGGGGCGGACGCGCGCGCAGGTGAATCAACGCAGTCTCGAAGCAATGCAGCTGATCATGGAGGAGCAGGACGTGGAGTTCGACGTCACCATCGAGATCCCCAAGGGTTCGCGGAACAAGTACGAGGTGGACCACGAGACCGGCCGGATCCGTCTGGACCGTCGCCTCTTCACCTCGACCAGCTACCCGGCCGACTACGGCTTCGTCGAGAACACCCTCGGCGAGGACGGCGACCCGCTGGACGCGCTGGTCATCCTCGACGAGCCGACCTTCCCGGGCTGCCTGATCAAGTGCCGCGCCATCGGCATGTTCCGCATGACGGACGAGGCGGGCGGCGACGACAAGCTGCTGTGCGTGCCGGCCTCCGACCCGCGTGTCGAGCACCTGCGCGACATCCACCACGTGTCCGAGTTCGACCGCCTGGAGATCCAGCACTTCTTCGAGGTCTACAAGGACCTGGAGCCGGGCAAGTCCGTCGAGGGCGCGAACTGGGTCGGCCGCACCGAGGCCGAGGCCGAGATCGAGGCCTCGTACAAGCGCCTGGAGGCGCAGGGCGGCCACCACTGAGCTCGCGCTCGGCGGTAACGGGCCGGGGCACTGCCCCGCGCCTCTTGTGACATGGCGGGCGGTACCCCTCGGGGTGCCGCCCGCCGTCGCGTTCCCGGGCCGCTGCGGTCCGGGAACGGCCCGGCCGGGTATGCGGTGGGAGGAAACGATTCCGCATACTGATACCCCGGGTGATCACGGACTGGAGGACGCGTGGCGGAGGCCGACGGGGCACAGGACAGGAAGCCCCAGTCCGACGAGGCGCACAGCGCCTTCACGGCGCCGCCCGGGATGGAGCCGGAGGCTCTGGAGGAGGACCAGCCCACCTCCGAATTCGCCCTTCCGGCGGGCACCGAACCGGCGCAGGCCGAGCCGGAGGGGTCGGCCTTCGCCGCCCCCGCCACCTACCGGGCCTCGCAGTCCCCGCCCGCCTACACCCCCGGCCAGGGCTTCCCCGTCGCGCAGATGAAGGAATCGCCCTGGCAGGACCGCATGCGCACGATGCTGCGCATGCCGGTCGACATCCGGCCCATGCCCGAGCCGGTGCAGCGGCAGAGCGAGACCGGCCCCGCCGTGGGCCGCGTGCTCGACCTGACCCTGCGCATCGGCGAGCTGCTGCTCGCGGGCGGCGAGGGCGCAGAGGACGTGGAGGCCGCGATGTTCGCGGTGGCCCGCTCCTACGGGCTGGACCGCTGCGAGCCGACCGTCACCTTCACCATGTTGTCGATCACCCATCACCCGTCGCTGGTGGGCGACCCGGTCTCGGCCAGCCGGACCGTGCGCCGCCGCGGCACCGACTACAACCGGCTCGCGGCCGTCTTCCGGCTCGTGGACGACATCAGCGCCCACGAGATCGACGTGACGCTGGAGGAGGCCTACCGGCGCCTCGCCGAGATCCGCCGCAACCGGCACCCGTACCCCGGCTGGATGCTCACGGCCTCCGCCGGACTGCTCGCCGGCGCCGCCTCCACGCTCGTCGGCGGCGGGGTCCTCGTCTTCTTCGCCGCCGCGATCGGAGCGGTCCTCGGCGACCGCCTGGCCTGGCTGTGCGCCGGGCGCGGTCTGCCCGAGTTCTACCAGTTCGTGGTCGCCGCGATGCCGCCCGCCGCCCTCGGGGTCGCGCTCAACATGACCGGGATCGACGTCAAGGCCTCCGCCGTGATCACCGGCGGGCTGTTCGCGCTGCTGCCGGGACGGGCCGTGGTCGCGGCCGTGCAGGACGGCCTGACCGGCTACTACATCACCGCGTCGGCCCGGCTGCTGGAGGTCATGTACCTCTTCATCGGCATCATCATGGGCGTGCTGGTGGTGCTCTACGTGGGCCTGCAGTTCGACGCCTCGCCGCGGCCGGAGGAGGTCCTGCAGATCCAGCAGCGGCCGCTGATCCAGATCGCCGCCTCGATGGTGCTGGTGTTCACCTTCGCGATCCTGCTCCAGCAGGAACGCTCCACCGTGTTGATCGTGACGCTGAACGGCGCGGTCGCCTGGGTCACCTTCGGGGCCCTGCACTACGCGGGGGGCATCCCGCCCGTCCCGTCCACGGCCATCGCCGCCGGACTGGTGGGCCTCTTCGGGCAGCTCTTCTCCCGCTACCGCTTCGCCTCCGCCCTGCCGTACGTGACGGCCGCCATCGGCCCCCTGCTGCCCGGCTCGGCGGTGTACTACGGGCTGCTGCTGATCGCCGAGAACCGGCTGAACGAGGGCCTGGGCTCGCTGGTGAACGCCGCGGCCATCGCGCTGGCCATCGCCATCGGGGTCAACCTCGGGTCGGAGGCCTCGCGGCTGTTCATGCGCATCCCGGGGGCCGCGAGCGCCGCCAAGCGCCGTGCGGCGAAGCGGACCCGAGGCTTCTGAGCGGCACGGGGCGGCCGGGCGGCACGAGCGGGCCCGTCCGGCCCCTGCGGGGCCCGAGCAGGCCCGTGCGGCCCGCCCCGGGTACGCGTACGCCCCGGAGACCCTCACGGATCTCCGGGGCGGTACGGGCGTACGGACGGTGCCGCGGGCGGCGGCGGTCAGCGCTTGGCGTGGCGGCCGCGCGCGCCCGGGGCCTGCGGGCCCGAGCCGTCGGCGGCGGTCACCGCGGGCGCCTCGGCGGCCGCGTTCGCCTTGCCCTCCTTGCGGGCCTTGAGGACCTCGAAGACCACCGGGATGACCGACACCAGGACGATGCCCACGAGGATCGGCTCGACGTTCGTCTTGATGAACTCGATCTGCCCGAGCCAGTAGCCGGCGATCGTGACGCCCGCGCCCCAGCCGATGCCGCCGATGATGTTGTACGTCAGGAAGGTGCGGTACTTCATCGAGCCGGCGCCCGCGACCATCGGGGCGAAGGTGCGGATGATCGGCACGAAGCGGGCGAGCACGATGGCCTTCGGCCCGTGCCTGTCCATGAACTCGTGCGCCTTGTCCAGGTTCTCCCGCTTGAAGAGCTTGGAGTTCGGCCGGTTGAAGAGCTTCGGTCCGAAGAACTTGCCGATCATGTAGCCGACCTGGTCACCGATGATCGCGGCGGCCACGATCAGGGTGCAGACCAGCCACAGCGGCTGCTTGATGTACTGACCGTCCGCGACCAGCAGGCCCGCCGTGAACAGCAGGGAGTCGCCGGGGAGGAACGCGAAGAGTCCGGACTCGGCGAAGACGATGACCAGGATGCCGATCAGGCCGAAGTGCGAGATCAGATAGTCCGGGGACAGCCACGTAGGGCCGAGCGCAAGCGTATACACGGGTTCCGGGCTCTCCTGGATCAGGGGTGTGCTGCGGGACGGGCGGTTTTCAATTATCAACGCACACGACCCCCGCCCGGTTCCAGGTACCGGAGGGGGTCGCTTGCGTGATATTCCGCTTACACGCTGCGCACGCCGTTGGCGAGGATCGCGTCCCGCAGGTGCTCGGCGAGACCCGGCTTCATCGCGTCGTAGAACGCTGTGAACCGCTCGTCCGCCACGTACATCTCGCCGAGGCAGGTGTGCATCTCGTACGGGCAGTCATAGAACCACTTGCTGATGTGCCGGCGGTGCTCCTCGGCCAGGTCCATCGCCCGCTCGCCGTCGGCGGGTTCGCCCGCCTCCATGAGCGCCACGTAGCGGCGGCCCCAGTCGGCGGACTCGTCCTGGATCCGCTGCCAGTCGTCCTTCGTGTACGAGGCCGCCCGGCGCTGCGACTCGGCGTACGCCTCGGTGTCGCCCCAGCGCTCCTCGACCTCCTGGGCGTACTGCTCGGGGTCGTCGTCCCCGAAGACCTCGAACTTCTCCTCGGGCGTGAGGTTGATGCCCATCTTCTTCGCCTCCATGGCGTGCTCAACGGCCTTGGCCATCTGCTGGAGCCGGTCGATCCGGTCGATCAGCAGGGCATGCTGCCGGCGCAGATGCTCCCGCGGATCCGTCTCCGGGTCGTCCAGCAGGACCGCGACCTCGTCGAGGGGGAAGCCGAGCTCCCGGTAGAACAGGATCCGCTGCAGCCGGTCCAGGTCGGCGTCGTCGTACCGCCGGTGTCCCGCGTGGCTGCGGCCGCTCGGGGAGAGCAGACCGATCTCGTCGTAGTGGTGCAGGGTGCGCACCGTGACTCCGGCGAAACCGGCGACCTGGCCCACGGAGAAGCCCATTTCTTCCCTCCTCTGCTCGGGTACGCCCTTCACTGTGGTCCCTCACGTGGCGTGAGGTGCAAGTCCTCTTCGGCGGCTACCTGCTCAGGCCCCGGTAGCGGCCCACCGCCAGCGGGAAGAAGACCGCGAGCAGCAGGAGCGGCCACGCGACCGCCAGCAGGGCCGCGTGGTCGGCGGCCCACGAGGGGGGCGCCGCGGCCGGGTTGGCGAACAGGTCGCGGACTGCGGTGGCCGTCGCCGAGAGCGGGTTCCATTCCACCACCGCGCCCAGCCAGCCCGGCATCGACTCCGGCGTGGCGAACGCGTTGGACAGGAAGCCCACCGGCCACACCAGGATCTGCACCGCCTGCACCAGCTCCGGCCGGCCCGCGACCATGCCGAGCCAGATCCCGATCCACAGCATCGCGAAGCGCAGCAGCAGGAGCAGCCCGAAGGCGAGCAGGGCGGCGGCCGCGCCGCCGTGCCAGCGCCAGCCGAGCAGCAGCCCGACCGCGGCCAGGACCAGCAGTCCGACGGCCGACTGGAGCATGTCGGCGGCGCTGCGGCCCACCAGGACCGCCGAGGAGGACATCGGCATGGCGCGGAGGCGGTCGATCACCCCCTTGTTCAGGTCCTGGGTGACGGCCGTCAGGGTGGCCTCCAGCCCGAAGACCATGGTGAGGGCGAGCATCCCCGGGACCAGGAACTCGACGTACTCGCCGTCGATGCCTCGGCCGCCGCCCACCAGGAAGCCGAACATCAGCAGCATCATCACGGGGAAGACCAGGCCGACGAGCATCTGGACCGGCTGGCGCGCCCAGTGCGCGAGCTCGCGCCGGGTCATCGTCCAGGAGTCCGAGACCACCCATGCCGCGCTCATGCGGCCACCTCCTGGCGGTCGGTCAGGTGCAGGAAGACCTCGTCCAGCGTGGGGCGCCGGACGGCGAGGTCGGCGGCCTCGACGCCCGCCTCCTCCAGCGTCCGCAGGGTCCGGGCCAGGCCTGCCATGCGGTCCTCCACCGGGAAGCTCAGGGTCAGGGTGTCGGGGTCGACGGTGGGGTCGGGAAGCAGCCGCGCGGCCTCCGCCAGCCGGGCCGCGTCCCGCAGGACGACGACGATCCGGTCGGCCCCGACCAGGGCCTTGAGTTCGTCGGCCGTGCCCTCGGCCGCGACCCGGCCGCCGTCGATCAGGGCGATCCGGTCGGCCAGCTGGTCGGCCTCCTCCAGGTACTGCGTGGTGAGCAGGACGGTGGTGCCGCCGCCGACCAGGGAGCGGACCGCGCTCCACACCTCGGCGCGGCCGCGCGGGTCGAGGCCGGTGGTCGGCTCGTCCAGGAACAGCACCTGCGGGTCCGTGATCAGGGAGGCGGCGAGGTCGAGCCGGCGCCGCATGCCGCCGCTGTACTGCTTGACCGCCTTGCGGCCGGTGTCCGCGAGGCCGAAGCGCTCCAGCAGTTCGTCGGCCCGCAGCCCGGCCCGGCGGGCGCCCAGGTGGTGGAGGCGGCCGAACATCTCCAGGTTCTGCCGCCCGGCCAGTTCCTCGTCGAGCGCCGCGTGCTGGCCGAGCAGCCCGATCCGCGAGCGGACGGCTGCCGGGTCCGTGCGCACGTCGTGGCCCGCCACCCGGACCACCCCCTCGTCGTGGCGGAGCAGGGTGCTCATGATCCGCACGGCCGTGGTCTTGCCTGCCCCGTTGGGGCCGAGCACCGCGTGCACGGTGCCGGGCGCCACCTCCAGGTCGAGCCCGGCCAGCGCGGGTTTGTCGCCGTACCGCTTGTGGACACCTTCGACGGAGATCGCCAAAACCACTCCTCCGTTAGTCAAATTTGATTAGCTGCGGGCGCCCAAGGTAATGCCCGCCTTGCAGCTAGTCAAACTTGATTACGCATCCTGTTGCGCGGCGTACGGATTCTCCTGGCCGTCCGCGAGGACCCCCACGAACGGATCGCCGCCCTCACCCGCGAAGGAGTACGCGCCCGACTCGATCCGGGCGATCAGCCCCTGCGTCCACTGCGCCTCGGCATCCGCGGAGTGCACCCACATGTGCATGATCTCGCCGATGTGACCCAGCGCCTCCGGGCCGCCCTCCGGCGTGTAGTAGTCCGTCACCGACGACCGCCAGGCCGCCAGCTTCGCCATCCGCTCCCGGAGCAGCGCGAGCACGTCCGCCCGCGGCAGATCGACCATGAAGCCGATCGCCGCCGACAGCACGTCCGTCTTCTGGTCGTACGCCGCGAGGGCCTCGCGCAGCAGCCTGAAGTACTCCTCGCGGCCCGCGTCCGTCACCTCGTACTCGGTGCGCGGCGGCCCGCCCGCGACACTCGGCGCCACCTCGTGCGCGTGCAGGACGCCCTGCTTCGCCATCTGCTTGAGCGCGTGGTAGATCGATCCCGGCTTGGTGTTCGACCACTCGTGGGCGCCCCAGTACTCCAGGTCGTTGCGCACCTGGTACCCGTGGGCCCGCCCGTGCTGGCGGACGGCGCCGAGGACAAGAAGCCGGATCGCTGACATGGAGCCAGGCTAAGCCCCGGCCGCGCGGCCCCTCGCTCGGCCCGTCGCCCGCCCCGCCCTTCGCCTAGCCCATCGCCTTGGTGCCGTCGATGGATTCGCGGACGATGTCCGCGTGGCCGGCGTGCCGGGCGAACTCCTCCACCAGGTGCAGCAGCATCCAGCGGACCGACACCTTGGTGTCCTTGGGGAACCAGGGCGCCGGCGGCAGCGGGAAGGTCACGTCCAGGCTCGGGACTGCGGCGACGAATGCCTCCGTCTCCTGCCGGACCCCGTCCCAGAAGGCCAGCACGGACGGGATGGACTCGCCCTCGACGAGGCGGAAGCTGTCGCCGTAGCTCGCCTCGTCGCGCAGCCGCTCGTTCGGCCGCTGCTGCGCCAGCCGCAGCCAGTTCAGCTCGACCTCCGCCACGTGCTTCAGCAGCCCGGACAGGCTGAGCTCGCTGGCGCTCGGGCGGCTCGCCGCCTGCTCCTCGTCGAGCCCGAGGAGCGTCTCGCGGATCGCCGTGCGCTGGGCCTCGACGAAGGCAAGGAGCGTGCCGCGCTCGTCGCCGAGGACCTCGGTGGAAATCTGAGCCATGACCTGACCGCCTCTGCGTGGGGTGTCGCCGGGGGCCTCTCCCCCGACAACCCCCACGCTACGGAGCGATGCGGTCAGATCATGTCCTAATTCCCGGCTCCGTTCGGGGAGTTTTCCTCGTCCGGCCGAATCGCGGGCAGCGCGGTGGCGGGCTGCGGGAGCAGGGCCTTGGACAGGTCCTGCTTGCCCGTCGGGTCGAGCCCGTACATCGCCTCGTAGATCTTGCGGACCGCCGGTCCCGACGCCCCCGAGCCGGTGCCGCCCTGGGAGATGGTCATGACGATCGCGTAGTCCTCGGTGTAGGAGGCGAACCACGAGGTGGTCTGCTTGCCCTGGACCTCGGCCGTGCCCGTCTTGGCGTGCATCGGGATCTGCTTCTGCGGCCAGCCGCCGAAGCGCCAGGCGGCGCTGCCGTCGGTGGCCACGCCGGCGAGGGCCTCGTCGATGTTGTCGCGCGTCTTGGCGTTCATCGGGAGCTTGCCCGTCTCCTTGGGGACGATCTCCTTCACCGATGTGCCGTCGGCGCTGACGATCGCCTTGCCGACGCTCGGCTGGTGCAGGGTGCCGCCGTTGGCGATGGCCGAGTAGACGGACGCCATCTGGAGCGGGGTGACGAGGGTGTCTCCCTGCCCGATCGAGTAGTTGATCGCGTCACCCTCGCGCAGCTGGTTGCCCTGGCGGCAGTTCTCGTAGGCGATCTTCTCGGCGAAGCTGCCGTTCTTCTTGCCGTCCCGGCACCAGGCGTCCTTGTTGGCGTCGAAGAAGTCCTGCTTCCACTTGCGGTCGGGGACCCGGCCGGGCACCTCGTTGGGCAGGTCGATGCCCGTGCGCTTGCCCAGACCGAACTCGTGGGCCGTCTTGAAGAACCAGTCGTTCGGGTCCTTCTTCGGCTTGATGCCCCCGTCCTTCTTCCACTCCTGGTCCGCGATCAGGTAATAGACCGTGTCGCAGGAGACCTCCAGGGCCCGCCCGATGGTGATGTCACCGTGGCCCTGCGACTCGAAGTTCGTGAAGGTCTGGTTGCCCACCGAGTACGAGCTGGGGCAGGGGTAGCGGTTGTTGAAGGGGTAGCCGGCGTTGACCGCGGCGGTCGAGGTGACCACCTTGAAGATGGAACCCGGCGCCGCCTGTCCCTGGATCGCGCGGTTCAGCAGCGGGTAGTTGGACTCCTTGTCCGTGAGGGAGGCGTAGTCCTTCGCGGAGATGCCGCCCACCCAGGCGTTGGGGTCGTAGGTCGGGTTCGAGGCCATCGCCACGATCCGGCCCGTCTTGGTCTCCATCACCACGACCGCGCCCGAGTCGGCCTCGTAGTCGCGACCGGTGTTCTTGTCGTGGACCTTGCGTGCGTCGATCATCGCGTTGTTCAGCTCGCGCTCGGCGACCGCCTGCACACGGGAGTCGATCGACGTCACGATGCTCGAACCGGGCTGCGCCGGGTCGGTCTCGCCCTGTCCGATGACCCGGCCGAGGTTGTCCACCTCGTAGCGGGTGATGCCCGCCTTGCCGCGCAGCTCCTTGTCGTACGTGCGCTCCAGGCCGGAGCGGCCGACCTGGTCGGAGCGCAGGTACGGCGAGTCCGACTTCTTCGCCTTGGCGATCTCCTCGTCGGTGACCGGCGAGAGGTAGCCGAGCACCTGGGAGGTGTTGGCCTGGTCCGGTCCCGCGTAGCGGCGCAGGGCGGTCGCCTCGGCCGTGATGCCCGGGAAGTCCTCGGGGTGCTCGCGGATCTGCAGGGCCTGCTCGGTGGTGGCCTCGTCGCTGACCGGGATCGGCTGGTAGGGGGAGCCGTTCCAGCAGGGCTGCTTGGTCTTGGCGTCGCAGAGCCGGACCTTGTCGATGACCTCCTGGGCTTCCAGGCCCAGCACCCCGGCGAGCCGGGTCAGCACGGACTTGCCCTTGTCCTTCATCTTCAGCAGCTCGGTACGGCTGGCGGAGACGACGAGGTGGGTCGCGTTGTCGGCGAGCGGAACCCCGCGCGAGTCCAGGATCGAGCCGCGCACGGCGGGCTGGACCACCTGCTGCACGTGGTTGTTCTTCGCCTCGTCCGTGTACTCCGAGCCATTGCGTATCTGGAGGTACCAGAGGCGGCCGCCCAGCGTGAGCAGCAAGGAGAAGACCACGATCTGGATGACGACGAGCCGGTTCTGGACCCGAGGGGTCCGGCCGGTCTCCGGTATGTTGCTCAACTCGATCTCCCCCGGGCGGCTGCCTACGCCCGGTCGAGTCTAGGGGTGTGCCGGGCTCTCCCTAGAACGGGAAGGTCGTCCGGCCGTGCTGTACGGAGATCCACTTCTGCGTGGTGAAGGCCTCGACCGTCGCCTCGCCGTTCAGCCGGCCCAGACCCGAGGCCTTCTCACCGCCGAAGGCGGCCAGCGGCTCGTCCCCGATCGTGGAGTCGTTGACGTGGATCATGCCCGTCTCGATCCGCTGCGCGAAGCGGACGCCCCGCTCCACGTCCCGGGTGTGCACGGCGCCGCTGAGCCCGTAGGGGGTCGCGTTGGTCAGCCGTACGGCCTCGTCCTCGCCGTCGAAGACCACCAGCAGGGCGACCGGGCCGAAGATCTCCTGGCCCAGCAGCGGGGAGTCCTCGGGGATGCCGGCGAGCACCGTGGGTTCCACCAGGTTGCCGCGCGTAGACCCCCGTACGAGTGCCTGCGCGCCGGATTCCACGGCCTGGTCCACGAGCGCGGTCAGGGCGTCGGCCTGGAACGAGTTGATCAGGGGGCCGATGTGGGTGTCGGCCTCGCGCGGGTCGCCCGTCCTCAGGCTGCGCACGCGCGCGGTGAACTTCTCGGTGAACTCCTCCGCGACGGACGCGTCGACGAGGATCCGGTTGGCGGCCATGCAGACCTGGCCCTGGTAGACGAAGCGGCTGAAGACCGCCGCGTCGACGGCGTAGTCGAGGTCGGCGTCGTCGAGGACGACGAGCGCGCTGTTGCCGCTGAGCTCCAGGACCGTCCGCTTGAAGTGGCGGGCGGCGATCGCTCCGACGTGCCGGCCGACCCGGTCCGATCCCGCGAACGAGATGACCTTGGGGACGGGGTGGGTCAGGAGCGCGTCGCCTATCTCGGCGATGTCGGTGACCAGGACGTTCAGCAGGCCGGCCGGCAGCCCGGCGTCCTCGAAGATCTTGGCGATCACGCCGCCGCCCACGACCGGGGCGTTCTGGTTGGGCTTGATGACGACCGCGTTGCCCAGTGCCAGGGCCGGGGCGACCGACTTCAGGGTGACCAGGAAGGGGAAGTTGAAGGGGCTGATCACGGTGATGACGCCCACGGGCAGCCGCTGGACCCGGTTCTCCTTGCCCTCGACCGGCGAGGGGAGGATCCGGCCCTCGGGCCTGACGGCCAGCTGGAGCGACTCGCGGATGAACTCCATCGCGAGGTGGACCTCGTACTCGGCCTTGGGACGGGTCCCGCCGAGCTCGTCGATCATCGCCTCGACGATTTCCTTCTCGCGCTCCTCGGTGATCCGCAGGGCACGTTCCAGGACCGCGCGTCTGATGTACGGGCTGGTGGCGGCCCACTCCCGCTGGGCGCGCTCGGCGCCGCGGTATGCCTGGTCCACCTGCTCGACGGTGGCCACGGTGATGGCCGCGAGCTTCTCGCCGTTGTACGGGTTGACGTCGATGATGTCCCACGAACCGGTACCGGCCAGCCATTCGCCGTCGATGTACTGGTGAGCCAGGTCGCTGAATATGGACATGCCATCCCTTACTGCGAGCGCGCACCCGTGCGCTGCACCGGAGACCGATCGGTCATCATGCACTGATCAGACGTCATACTACGTGCGAATCAAGACAGTTGAAGCAGGCCGCGGAGAAGATCCCGGGTCCGTTCGGGATCGGGGCAGTCCGCCTGGAGCCGTTCCATCGCCCGCTCGTACTGCCCCACTTCCTCGCCCTTGTCCAGGTAGAGGGCACTGGTGAGCTGTTCCAGATAGACGATGTCCTGCAGGTCGGACTCGGGGAAGCGCAGCAGGGTGAAGGCTCCGCTCTCGCCCGCGTGTCCGCCGAAGGAGAAGGGCATCACCTGGAGCTGCACGTTGGGCCGCTGGGAGACCTCGATGAGGTGCTCCAGCTGGCCGCGCATGACCTCGCGGTCGCCGTACGGGCGGCGCAGCGCGGCCTCGTCGAGGACGGCGTGGAAGACCGGGGCGCTCTCGGAGACGAGGACCTTCTGCCGCTCCAGTCGCAGGGCGACGCGGCGGTCGATCTCGGCGGCGGTGGCGCCGGGCATGCCGCGGCTGACGACGGCGTGGGCGTAGGCCTCGGTCTGCAACAGCCCGTGGACGAACTGGACTTCGTAGATCCGGATGAGCGAGGCGGCGCCCTCCAGGCCGATGTACGTCTGGAACCACCCGGGCAGCACGTCGCCGTAACTGTGCCACCAGCCGGTCGCGTTGGCCTCCCGGACCAGCCCGAGCAGTGACTCGCGCTCCGCGCTGTCCGTGACTCCGTAGAGCGTGAGGAGGTCCTCGACGTCTCTGGCCTTGAAGCTCACCCTATCCCAACTCCAAGCGGCTGATCTTCGATTCGGATGCGCGGATCGAGTAGCCGGCCGCCTCACGGGTGATGCCGCGGGATTCTCGGAGTCGCCTGAGCTGAGAGCCCAGGAGGATGCGGCGCACCACAGAACCGCTTGTTTCTGCGGTCACTAGTACTGCCCTCCCCATCGCATTGGCGTGCGCGTGGTGTGCGCGAGCGTCTCAGGGCCCCCGTACCCCAGGGGCCGCAGTCTGCCACCAAAACGCATCGGCTCGTACTCGTTCTGTAACGGAATCCCGTCTCCGGGAAAAGAAGTCCGTAAGTATGCGTAGGAAGAAATGAGTCAGAACCGTCACGGGAGCGGACAGGTCCGGCGCGTGCACGTGCATCTGCCCTTGCATCCGGCTCCGGCATTCGGAACGATGGTCCCCGCGCACCTGCGTGCTCTTCGCGCCGGCGCCGGACCCACCCCGCAGTTCTCTTTGGACGAAGCCGCCGCTTCGCCCGCGAATCCCGGGAGTGCCTCGCATGGGGACGAATGGATCGACCATGCTCGAGCCGTTACGGCAGGGGCTTCCCCCGGTCGACCCCACGGCTGTCTCCGGGTCCGCCTCCTGCGCTCTGCCCGCCCGGTTCGACGCGGTGCGGGGCGCGCGCACTTTCACCCGGTCGACCCTGTCCCAGTGGGGCCTCGACGACCGCTTCGACGATGTGGCCCTCGTGGTCTCCGAGCTCGTCACCAACGCCCTGCGCCACGCTCTGC
Organism: Streptomyces sp. NPDC054932; assembly: GCF_053610205.1. Taxonomy (NCBI): domain Bacteria; kingdom Bacillati; phylum Actinomycetota; class Actinomycetes; order Kitasatosporales; family Streptomycetaceae; genus Streptomyces; species Streptomyces sp. NPDC054932. Next base: position 58,909 of record NZ_JBSGXU010000001.1, read on the forward strand.
CGGAGGATGCGCGGGGGGTGGACGCGGAGCCGGAGCCGCCGGTGCGGCTGCACCTGATGCGGTGGAGCACACGGCTGGTGTGCGCGGTGCGCGACCCCAGCGAGGACCGGCCCGGCGGGGCGTTCTCGCCGGAGCGCACCGAGGAGAACTTCGACCTGGAGTCCGGGCGCGGGCTGTTCCTGGTGGACTCGTACAGCGACAGCTGGGGCTGGCACCCGCTCGCGGGACGGCTGACCGGCAAGGTGGTCTGGGCGCTGTTCCTGCTCCACGACTAGCGACCGCCGGGGGCGCCGGGCGGCGCCGACCAAGGGCGGACACAGGACAACTGGCCGGGATTGATCATTGCGATCAGTCCCGGCCAGTGCACGTGCATGGCTTGATGGGTGCGCTGTTCCGTCAGCTGATCAGGTGATCGAACTCGCCGTCCTTGACGCCCAGAAGCAGGGCCTCTATCTCCGCCGGCGTGTAGACGAGTGCCGGTCCGTCGGGAAAGCGCGAGTTGCGCATGGCGACGTCGCCTCCCGGCAGCCGTGCGAACTCCACGCAGGAACCCTGCGAGTTGCTGTGTCTGCTCTTCTGCCACGTCAGCTCAAACAAGGAAGCGAGTTCTGCAGCTGCCATCCCGTTGTACGCGTGGTCCACAGGAAGCCCCCGATAGTGCAGATGTCAACTCCTCCGGATCATAGCTGTGTTCATGGGCGGCTGCACGGGCAGATGCACGTGCACGCGGGGTGGTCCGTTGATCACGGACAGGTTCGTACTCAGGAGTAAAGAGCGCCTAGCGAGGCAGCTGGTTCCGCCTGCCGCCCATGTGGGCGCGGTCGGCGGCCGCCGTGCCGTCCTCCCAGCCCGCGTGGTCGGTCGCGCCGCGCAGCCTCGTCGTGGTGGTCCGGGGGAACATCTCGTCCGCGCGCGAGGTCACCGCCACGTCGCGGGCCACCAGCGCCGGCAGGTTGTCGGGGGCCTCCGTCGCCGTGTGCTCGGCGGTCTCGGCGAGCCGGTGGCCGAGCCGGCTGGCGTAGGCGAGCAGGAAGGACTGTCTGAAGGTCTTCGTCCGCTTGCGCCCGCCGGAGCGCTGCGCGGCCTCCGCGCGGGTCATCGCGGCCGTGCCCTGCACGAGCAGCGAGGTGTAGAGCAGCTCCACCGCCTCCAGGTCGCTCTCGAAGCCGACCACCGTGGAGAATTCGAAGCCGCTGTTCCACACCGCCCGGCAGCGGTTGGCGGTGGCCACCGCGTCGAGCAGCACCGCCTTGGCCTCCTCGTACGGCGGCTCGACACCGATCCGGCAGGCTCCCGGCACCTGGGCCGGGCCACCGCCGCGGGCGGCCAGCAGCGCCTCGTCCACGGTGTGCCGGGCCATCAGCTCCTGGGCCTTGGCGCTGAGCGCCTCCGCCTCCTCCGGGAAGGTGGTCGCCTCGGCCTTGGCGAGCAGGGCCCGGATCCGGCCCAGCATGCGGGGCTCGATGTGGGCGTGCTCGGCGAGGGCGTCGGCCGGGTCGCCGGGAAGCGGACCCACCGGTTCGATCGAGGGCAGCCGTATCAGCAGCCGCAGCACCTCCAGGAAGGCGGTGGCCAGCGTGAAGCGGTCGGCCCGTTCCCGCTGCGCGAGCCCGTCGGCGTACGTCCCGTCGCCCGCCCACCACACCTCGTCGGCGCCCCAGCGCTCCGGCAGCCGGGCGTAGCGGCGCGCCTCGGCGGCGATCAGGTCCCCGGCGATCCGCAGATGCCGCTCGTCGAGGTCCCGGCGGACCAGCCGCAGCACGTCCGCCGGCCTCCAGCCCCGCTCCCAGCCCTGGCGCACGTACGCCTCCCCGCGCGCCAGCAGCTCCCGCCCGACCGCGCTCCAGCCCCCCTGGTCGGCGACGAGCAGCGAGGCGCCGGTGTCCAGCCCGGCGTCGTCCTGGGCGTACAGGGCTGCGGCGAAGGCTCGGTCGACGGTCCCGGCAAGGTCTCTCACACCTCTCAGCTTGGCATGTCCGCCTTCGCGTCCCGCTCCCGGCGGGCGGCATCGATCTGGGGGCGGTGCACCAGCGACCCCGCGAGGCCCTTCACCGGACGGGGCGGGCCGTGGCCGAGCTCGGTCGGCTCGTACTCGACCTGCGGGGGCACGGCGGCGTGCACGGTCCGGCTGACCCTGTCCGGCCCGGACGCCGCGCCCGGCCGACGGCCGGGCGCGGCCACTGTCGGACCCCGGTGGGACACTCGCACCCATGAGCGACCGCACTCCCCGGTGGGCCCTCGCCGAGGACGGCGACGGGTGGTGGCACGCCGCGCCCGTCACCCCCGGCGACGGAGTCCGGATGCGCGTCCGCGACCCCGCCGAGGCGATCCGTGCCGCCCCGCCGGACACCCGCTGGGTCTGGCGGTCCACCGCGGCCGTGTACCCCCGCCTGCTCGCGGCCGGCGCCCGCGTCGAGCGGTGCCACGACATCGAGGACGCCGAGCTGCTGCTCCTCGGCCACGAGGGCCGCTCCGGCGAGCCCCGCTCGGCGGCCGCCGCCTGGGCGCGGCTCACCCACGCCCCCGTTCCGCCCGATCCGCCGCAGCGCGCCGCCGAGCCGCGCGCCCAGGACTCCCTCTTCGACCCGCAGCCCGTCCCCGTCCCCCTGGACGCCCTGCTCGCCATCCACGCCGACCAGGCGAAGCGGATCGACGCCACCGACCGCCCCGACCGGATGCGTCTGCTCACCGCCGCCGAGTCCGCGGCCTTCCTCGTCGCCGCCGAGATGAACCGCGCGGGCCTGCCCTGGCGGGCCGACGTGCACCGCGCCCTGCTGACCGAGCTGCTCGGTGAGCGGTACGCGGGCGGCGGGGAGCCCCGGCGCCTCGCCGAGCTGGCCGACCGCGTGTCCGCCGCCTTCGGCAGACGGGTGCGCCCCGATCTGCCCGCCGAGGTCATCAAGGCCTTCGCCGGGGCCGGGATCAAGCTCAAGTCCACCCGCCGCTGGGAGATCCAGGAGCTCGACCATCCCGCGGTCGAGCCGTTGATCGAGTACAAGAAGCTGTACCGGATCTACACCGCCCACGGCTGGGCCTGGCTCGCGGACTGGGTCCACGACGGCCGCTTCCGCCCGGAGTTCATCCCCGGCGGCACCCTCACCGGCCGCTGGGTCACCAACGGCGGCGGGGCCCTGCAGATCCCCAAGGTGATCCGCCGGGCCGTGGTCGCCGACCCCGGCTGGCGGCTCGTGGTCGCCGACGCCGATCAGATGGAACCGCGCGTACTCGCCGCGATCTCCCGCGACCCCGCCTTCATGGAGGTCGCCGGGGAAGCCTCGGACCTGTACACCGCCGTCTCCCGCCGGGGCTTCTCCGGCGACCGGGAGAAGGCCAAGCTCGCCGTGCTCGGCGCCGTCTACGGCCAGACCTCCGGGGACGGCCTGAAGAACCTGGCCGCGCTCCGCCGCCGCTTCCCCCGCGCCGTCGCGTACGTGGACGACGCGGCGAAGGCCGGTGAGGAGGGCCGGCTCGTACGGACCTGGCTGGGCCGCACCTGCCCGCCGCCCGCCGGCTCCGGCGAGGGGTACGAGGCCGGCGACGGCGGCGTCGACCCGGGCGAGGGGTACGGCGAGGGCGGGGCCGGGACCCCGCAGGACCGGGAGGACGGCTGGACCCCGAGCTACGCCTCCACCAACACCCGGGCCCGCGGCCGGTTCACCCGTAACTTCGTCGTACAGGGCAGCGCGGCCGACTGGGCCCTGCTGATGCTCGCGGCCCTGCGGCAGGCAACCGCCGGGATGCGGGCCGAGCTGGTGTTCTTCCAGCACGACGAGGTGATCGTGCACTGCCCGGCCGAGGAGGCCGGGGCCGTGGTCGAGGCGATCCGCGCCGCCGGTGACCGGGCCGGGCGCATCGCCTTCGGCGACATCCCGGTCCGCTTCCCGTTCACGACGGCGGTCGTGGAGTGCTACGCGGACGCCAAGTGAAGCGGAACACCCGCCCGGAACCACTCTAGTTGCGGGTCCGGTTCCAGCCCGGGGCGAGCGCGATCTCCTTGATCTGTTCCAGCGTCAGCACGGGTTCCTGGCGCGTGGCCGCGCCGCTCTGCTCGGCCGTGTTGAAGGCGGAGATCACCACGCGCAGCCCGTCCTTGCGCAGGGTGTCGACACTCCACTGCACCACGCCCTTGCCGCCCTTCTCCCCCGGTCCCGCCACGACCTTCACCTTCGTACCGTCGGGCTGCGTACTGACACCGGCCCCCGTGAACGGCGGAGTCGCCCCGCCCTGCTGGACGTTGATCTGCACCAGGGACCGGCCCTTGCCGTCGTCGAGGACGACGTAGCCGTAGGTGCCCTCACCGCCCCTGGAGACGATCGGGACGGTGGATCCGAACCCGCCCAGCAGGTGCTCCAGGGCCGCCCCGGCATTGCGGTCCCGCAGCGCGGCCGACGACGGTTCCCGGGGCACGTCCGGCTCGACCGCCGGCAGGTCGTAGAGCGCCGGGTGCCAGGTGGTCGAGGTGGCCAGGGTCTTCAGCTCCGCCGTGGTCAGCGGCGGATCGGTACGGGAGACGGGGGCGCCCTTCTCGGCCGCCGCGTTCCACTCGGACACGTTGACCAGGAAGCCCTGCGGGGTCACCAGCACGGCCTGCCAGACCTTGGTGTCCACCCGGCGGTCCGGGTACTCGTACCCCTTGCGGAGCAGCAGTCTGGAACCGCCCTCCAGTTCCTCGGTCCGGCAGTCGTCGTAGCCCACCAGCATCTTGTCGCCGCACTCGGTCTGCGCGTGGGCATGGCTGCCCTTCGGGTCCACCCGCTGCAGGCGCACGGCGACGGCGGCCTTGCCCTTCCCGTCGTCGTACACGCCGGAGACCCAGGGACCCAGCTCGTCGCTCGTGCCCCGCGCTTCCAACCCGGTGAGCTGCCCGCTCGGCAGGAGCTCCTTCAGGGTCGTGATCAGCTGTTCGGCGGAGATCGAGCCGGTGCCGGTGAGCGGCGCCTGCCCGTTCCCGCCCGAGGGTTTCGGCGGCCCCGCCACGTGGACCGCGTTCGTGGGGCCGGGGCCGTCGAGCAGGCCGCCGGTGTAGGCCCCCGCCGTGGCGATCACGGCGAGGGCCAGCGCGGATCCGCCGACCACGGCGGCCCGGCGGCGCGCCACCAGGCGCCGGCCGCGCTGTTCGCCCGCTTCGGCGAGGGCGTGCCGGTCGGTCGCGAATCCGTCCCCCGCACGCCGGAGGGCTTCGCCGAGCTGGTCTTCAAAGGACATGGGGAACAAGACCTTCCGCTTGAAGGGTGAAGTGGGACGGGGGACCGGGCCGGGAGAACCACCGGGGCGGGAAGAGCACCGGGCGGACCGGAAGGGTCCGCGCCGGTCTCAGAGCTCCGCGAAGGCGGAGAGGCTGCCGCCCAGTTGCTCCCGCAGCCGGGCGAGCGCCCGTGAGGTCCGGGTACGGACCGCCGCCGAGCTGGCGTTCATCGCGTCGGCCGTCTCCTCGACGCTGCGGTCCTCCCAGTAGCGCAGCACCAGGACCGCCCGGTCCTTGGGCTCCAGCCGCCCCAGCGCATCGAGCAGCGTCAGCCGCAGCGCCGGATCCCCGCCGCCGGCCGCGGGCGCGCCCGATTCCGGGAACTCCCCGACCGGCCGCTCCCCCGCCGACCGGCGGCGCCGGTGCGAGAGGAAGGCCCGCACCAGCACCGTCTGCGCGTACGCCGCCGGATTGTCGATACGGGCGATCCGGCCCCACTGCAGGTACATCCGCCCCAGGGTCTCCTGCACCAGATCCTCCGCGAGGTGGGTGTCCCCGCTCGCCAGCAGACATGCCGACCGGTACAGATGGCCCGACCGGCCCGCCGCGAACTCACGGAACCCGTCCCTGCGAACCTGCCGCATCCACTCCCCCTCGTGTGCCCGTCCCACCCCACTGACGCACCGGCAGTGCGGAAATGTTTCACCCCGCGCCGGGCTTTCTGCCGTTCCTGCGATTCCTGCGGTTCCTGCCGGTTTCCCCGCCCGGCGCCGGTCAGCCCAGGTCGTGGAAGTACACGTGGAACTCCTCGCGGACGAAGCCCTCCGCCTCGTACAGCCCCTGCGCGATCGTGTTGTCGTACGCGGTCTCCAGCTGCACCCCGGACACCCCGGCCTCCCGGGCCCGGCGCAGAACCTCGCGCAGCAGCGCCCGGCCCGCGCCGGTGCGGCGGCCGGCCGGGGCGACGTACAGGTCGTTGAGGACCCAGGCGGTCCGCAGGGTGAGGGAGGAGAAGCCGCGGTAGACCTGCGCGAAGCCGACCGTGCCGGCCTCCGGGACGTCGGCGAGCAGGACCAGGGACTCGTCCTTGGCGATCCGCTCCGCCAGGAAGGCCCGCGGGGCGTCCGGGTCCTCGATGTCCACCTCGTAGAAGTCCAGGTAGCCGCGGAAAAGCACGGCCGCCGCGTCGACGTCCGCCTCACCGGCGGCGCGCACCGAGACCGCGGGCTCCGGATCCGCCGCCGTGGACCGGGTGTCCTGCTGTGCCGCCTGACCGTTCATGTACGTCTCCCTCAACGGTGTTTCGCGCGCCGTGCACGCCCGGCGCGCGGAGGGCGCCGATACGCCCCGGCCCCTCGACTCCCTACGCTACGGCGGGAGTCGGCCGACGCGAAGGACCGGGCGCGCACACGGCACCGGGCCCCGGGAGCGAAGTCCCGGAGCCCGCCGCGCACATACGGCCCCTGCGGGGGCCCGGCCCGCTCAGGACGGGGGCTGGGACGGGAGCGTGTAGATCCGGTCAGGGGTCACGATCCTGGTGATCGCCTCGCCGAACAGGGTGCTGGGCTCCTGGTTCTCGTACCCGATGTCCGTGTTGAGCAGCACGACCAGCGTGGCCTGCGCCTCCGGCAGGTAGAGCACCAGCGACCCGTAGCCGGGCAGTGATCCGTTGTGTCCGGTCCAGCCCTGGACGTCGAAGATGCCGAGGCCGTAACCCGTGCCCGGGAGGGCGTCGACCGTCTTCAGCCGCTGGGCCTGGGTGGCGGGGGTGAGCAGGGTCCCGGTCGCCAGGGTCTTCGCCCAGCTGCGCATGTCGGAGAGGTCGGAGATCATCGCTCCGGCCGCCCAGGCCCAGGAGGGGTCCCAGTCGGTGGAGACCTCCGTCTTCCCGGAGGCCGTCTGGTTCGTGTAGCCCTGGGCGTGCGGAGCGGGGAACTGCGAGCCGGTGGGGAAGAGCGTGTGCTTCAGCCCGGCCGGTTCGACGACCTCCCGGTCGATGAACGTCTCGAGGGGGATCCCGCTGACCTCCTCCACCACCAGCCCGAGGAGGATCAGGTTGGTGTTGCAGTAGTAGAACTTCGCGTTCGGCTCGAAGAGCACCGGGTGCTTGAAGGAGTAGTCGAGCAGCTCCTGCGGCGTGAAGCGCCGATCGGGATCGCTGGTCAGCGCCTTGTAGAAGCCTTCGTCGGCGGAGTAGTTGAAGAGACCGCTGCGCATCCCGGCCAGCTCGCGCAGGGTGATCCTGTCGCCGTTCGGGACCCCGTCGATGTACTTGCCGATCGGATCGTCCAGCCCGACCTTGCCGTCGTCGACCAGTTCGAGGAGGGCGGTCACGGTGAAGGTCTTCGTCACGCTGCCGATCCGCATGTTCAGGTTCGGGGTCATCGGGGTGCCCGTGGCCTTGTCCGCGACGCCGAAGGACCGTACGTACTCACCCTTGCCGGGCGCCGAGACGGCCACGATCACGCCGGGAACCTTCGACTCGGCCAGGACCTTCTTGATGGCGTCGTCCAACTGCCGGGCCACGGCAGGGGTCAGCACCGGGAACTCGTCGGAGGCGGGCGTGGGGGCCGGGGTCGCCGGGGTGGCCGGAGTGGGACTCGGGGCCGGAACCGGGACCGTCGCGGCCGGCACGGGCGCCGCGGCGTCCCATGCGTACGCCGCCCCCGCCCCCGTCCCCACGGGCCCCACCACGAGTCCGATCGCCGTCAGGCCCACGGCCGCACTGCGCCAGCGTGTCGTCATGCCCGGCCTCCTTACACACCAAGCACCAAGCGCCAAGCCCATGACCCACCACTCCAACGTAGCCCCGGGCATCCGGGCCGGCGACCGGAGTCGCAAGGGGGCGGCGGCCGCAACACGCCGGGGTCCGCAAGCCACTTGACTTCAAGATGCTATATAGCAAATATAGCAGACATGACAATTGCGGACGTGCCCACGACCTTGCGGACCATCAGGGGCAACCTCGATCTGACGCAGACGGAGCTGGCCGAGCGGCTGGGCGTCTCGTTCGCCACCGTCAACCGCTGGGAGGGCGGCGGCAACAAGCCGCAGAAGGCCGCCATGGCCCGCATCACGGCGCTCGCCGCGGAGGCGGGCATCGACGTGGCCGGCATCGACGCGTCGTCCGTCCCGGCGCCGGTGGTCCGGCGCGCCCGCGCGGCCGCCCCGACCACCAAGCCGATGGAGCAGATGCTCTGGGACGCCGCCTGCTCGATCCGCGGCGAGAAGGACGCGCCCAAGTTCAAGGACTACCTCCTGCCGCTGCTCTTCCTGAAGCGCCTCTCGGACGTCTTCGACGACGAGATCGCCCGCCTCGCCCAGGACTTCGGGAAGGACGCCGCGCTGGAGATCGCCGAGGGGGACCACAGCCTCCTGCGGTTCTACCTCCCGCCCGAGGCGCGCTGGAGCGCCATCAGCGGACGGATCCCCTTCGACTGGCCGCAGGACGACCGGGGCCGCCCCACCACTCCCCGGGACATCGGCGAGCACCTCACCAGGGCCGTCCGCGCCGTGGTGCGGCAGAACCCGGACCTGTCCGGGGTGATCGACGTCGTCGACTTCGCCGCCGAGCGCAACGGTGAGCGCGACATCAACCCGGCGAAGCTGCGCGATGTCGTCGAGACCTTCTGCAATCCGCGCTACCGCCTCGGACTCGAGGACGTACAGCCCGACTTCCTCGGCCGGGCCTACGAGTACCTGCTGCGGAAGTTCGCCGAGGGCTCGGGCCAGAGCGCCGGCGAGTTCTTCACCCCGACCGAGGTCGGCTTCCTCATGGCCCACCTCATCCGGCCGAAGCCCGGCGAGACCTGCCACGACTACGCCTGCGGGTCGGGCGGGCTCCTGATCAAGCTGCAGCTCGTGGCCCGCCGGCTGGACCCGACGAGCAGGGTCCCGCTCAAGATGTACGGCCAGGAGCTCCAGGCCGAGAGCTACGCCGTGGCACGGATGAACACGATCATCCACGACATGGACGTCGACCTGAGGCGCGGCGACACCATGATCAACCCCAAGCTGCGCGACGCGACCGGGTCCCTGATGCGCTTCGACGTCGTGATCGCCAACCCGATGTGGAACCAGCCCTTCGATCCCGACCTGTTCGGCGACGACCCGTTCGACCGCTTCACGAAGTCCGGCGGCATCACCTCCGGCAAGGGCGACTGGGCCTGGCTCCAGCACACCGTGGCCGCGATGAACGACTCGGGACGCGCGGCGGTCGTCCTCGACACCGGCGCCGTGACGCGCGGCTCCGGCGCCAGGAACGACGACAAGGAGCGCAACATCAGGAAGTGGTTCGTGGACCGCGACCTGATCGACGGCGTGATCCTGCTGCCCGACAACCTCTTCTACAACACGCCGGCCGCGGGCGTCATCATCGTGCTGTCCAAGCGCAAGCCCCCGCACCGCAGGGGCAAGGTCGTCCTGGTCAATGCCGCCCGGCGGTTCACCAAGGGCAAGCCGAAGAACTACCTCGCCGAGAGCGACATCAAGGAACTCGCCGGCCTCTACACCGCGGGCGAACCGGTCCCGGGGGAGGTCGCCGTCGCCGACCTCGCCGAGATCCAGGCCCTGGACTACAACCTGAACCCCGCGCGCTGGGTCACCCGCGTCACCACCCAGGACCACCGGACCGTCAAGGACATCGTCGCCGACCTCCTGGCCCTCGACGACCGCGCGCGCGAGATCGACCTCGACCTGGCGAAGATGCTGGAGAAGCTGTGACCGCCCCGACCTGGCCCTCGCGCCCCCTCGGCGACCTCTTCGAGATCGGGGCCGGCAAGACGATGTCCGCCGCGGCCCGCAGCGGGCCGGACAAGGTCCCGTTCCTGCGCACGTCCAACGTCTTCTGGGACCGGCTGGACCTGAGAAACGTGGACGAGATGTCGATCCCGTCCCGCGAGCTGGCCGACAAGACCCTCGTGGCGGGCGACCTCCTCGTCTGCGAGGGCGGCGAGATCGGCCGGGCGGCGATCTGGGACGGCAGCGTCGCACCGATGTCGTTCCAGAACCACCTCCACCGGCTCCGCCCCAGGCGGCGCGACATCGACCCGCGGTTCTACGTCTTCTTCCTGCAGTGCGCGTTCACCCAGCTCGGCATCTTCGAGGGCGCCGGCAACAGGACGACCATCCCGAACCTCTCCTCCAGCCGCCTCGCCGCCCTGGACGTCCCGCATCCGCCGCTGAGCGAGCAGTCGGCGATCGTCGCCGCGCTCAGCCGGGTCCGCGAAGCCATCGACCTCCAGCAGGCGAGCCTGGCCACGGCCGAGGCGCTGCGGACGAGCGTGATGGTCTCCGCCTTCTCCAAGGGGCTGACCGGAGAAGCCACCCGGCCCAGCGGGATCGGCGAGGTCCCCGGGAGCTGGGACGTCGTCGAGTTCGCCGAGCTGCGCACCTCGCTGCGCTACGGAACGTCGAAGCGCTGCAGCGTGGAGCCCGCGACCCACCCGGTCCTGCGGATCCCGAACATCCTCTCGGCGCGCATCGACGCGACCGACCTCAAGTACTGCGACCTGCCCGCCGGGGAAGCCGCCCGGTACCTGCTCGAGGACGGAGACCTGATCTTCATCCGGACGAACGGCGTGATCGAGCGGCTCGGTCTCTGCGCGGTCTACCGGGGCACTCCCGACAAGGCCCTGTTCGCCTCGTACCTGATCCGCGCCCGGCTGCGGGACGGCGTCGATCCGGACTACGTGGCGTACTTCTTCGGGTCGCCGGTCGGCATCTCCCTGATCTCCTCCCGGGCCACCCCCGCCGCCGACGGGAAGTTCAACCTCAACACGGGCATCATCGACTCCCTCCCGGTGCCGCTCCCCTCCCTCGCGGAGCAGGTCGAGATCGCCTCGCTGTTCAAGTCGGTCGACAAGAAGATCGAACTGCACCGCACCAAGCTGAAGCTCCTCGACGAACTGTTCCAGCGGCTGCTCCACGACGTCATGACCGGCGTCATCCCCGCCGGCGACCTCGCCGTCCCGGCCGGTGACCTCGCCGTCCCGGTCCGTCCGGCCGATGCGAAGGAGGGGGAGGCATGACCACGCTCAGGATCAGCGAGGCGCACACCGTCCAGTTCCCGATGGTGAACCACGTCCAGGAGGTCGGCTGGACGGTCATGACGCCCACGGAGGCCGAGGTCAAGCGCCTCGGGCGGGCCAACATGCTCTTCCGGGAAGAGCTGGAGTCCAAGCTCTCCGAGTTCAACGCGTGGCTGACCGCCGACCAGGCGCGCGCCGTCGTCGACACGATCGAGGCACTGCCCCTCACCGTGGAGGGCAACCGCGACGTACTCGCCTGGGTCCGCGGCGAACGCCAGTGGTACGACGAGGCCGAGAAGCGCCACCGCCCCGTACGGCTCGTCGACTTCGCGAACCCCACCGCCAACAGCCTCGTCGTGACCTGGGAATGGAAGATCGAACCCCTGGCGCGCAAGGGCAACCGCGCCGACGTCGTCTTCGTCGTCAACGGCCTGCCGATGGCGATCGTCGAGCACAAGAACCCCAAGGACGGCGGCGCCCTGGAGCGCGCCGTCAAGCAGCTGCGCCGCTACGAGGCGGAGACCCCGGAGCTGCTGGGCACCTCCCAGCTCTTCAACGTCACGCACCTGCTGGACTACTGGTACGGCGTCACCTGGAACGCCAACCGCCGGTTCATCAGCAGGTGGAAGCAGACCCCGGACGAGGAGTACCGCTTCGCGGTCCAGGCGTTCTTCGAGCCGACCGACTTCCTGCGGACCCTCCAGCACTGGATCCTCTTCTACGTCGAGGACGGCGAGACCCGGAAGTCGGTGCTGCGCGAACACCAGCGGCGGGCCATCGACAAGATCGTCGCCCGCTGCGCCGACCCCGGGAAGACCCGCGCCCTCGTCTGGCACACCCAGGGTTCGGGCAAGACCTTCACCCTCCTGACCGCGGCCCGTCTGATCCTCGAGGACAAGGACCGCTTCAGCAACGGCACCGTGGTCCTGGTCGTCGACCGCACCGAGCTGGAGGGCCAGCTCCGCGAATGGGTCGACCGGCTGCTCGGCGAGATGCAGGCGAACGACATCGCCGTGCGCCGGGCCAACAGCCGGCAGGAACTGCAGGAGCTGCTCGACGCCGACTTCCGCGGCCTGGTCATCTCGATGATCCACAAATTCGAGGAGATCAAGAAGGACAGCTCCCCCCGCGACAACGTCTTCGTCTTCATCGACGAGGCCCACCGGTCGGTCGCCAAGGACCTCGGCAGCTACCTGATGGCCGCCCTCCCCCACGCGACGATCATCGGGTTCACGGGCACACCGGTCGGCAGCGCCGAGGGCGCCTCCGGCTCCTTCCAGATCTTCGGCGCGCAGGACGACGACGGCTACCTCGACAAGTACTCGATCAAGGAATCGATCGAGGACGGCACGACGCTCCCGATCCGCTACATGATGGCGCCGTCGACCATGACGGTCCCCTCGCAGCAGCTCGACGAGCAGTTCTTCGCACTCGCGGAAGCCGAGGACGTCACCGACGTCGAGGAGCTCAACCGGGTCCTGGACCGGGCCGTCGGCATCCGCGCGTTCCTCAGCGCGGACGACCGGGTCGAGCAGGTGGCCGCGTTCGTCGCGCGCCACTTCCGGGAGAACGTCGATCCGCTGCACTACAAGGCGTTCCTCGTCGCCGTGGACCGGGAGACCTGCGCCAAGTACAAGCTGGCACTGGACCGCCACCTCCCCCCTGACTGGTCGCAGGTCGTCTACAGCAGCAACCCCTCGGACGTCGTCGACCGTCCGAAGGTGGCGGAGCTCCAGCTCTCGGAGCCGCGCGAGCAGGAGGTGCGCAAGCAGTTCAAGAAGCCCGGCGAACAGCCGAGGATCCTGATCGTCACCGACAAGCTGCTCACCGGCTACGACGCCCCGGTCCTGTACGCGATGTACCTCGACAAACCGATGCGCGACCACGTCCTGCTGCAGGCCGTCGCCCGGGTCAACCGCCCGTACGTCGACGCGCACAACGTCCGCAAGCGCGTCGGTCTGGTCATCGACTTCGTCGGCGTGCTGCGCCAGCTGAAGAAGGCCCTGCGCTTCGACTCCGCCGACATCGACGGCGCGATCGAGGACCTGAAGACGATGACGGAGGACCTCCACCGGCGGATCGCCCTGGCGACGGCCGACTACCTCCGCGTCGACGCGGGCCTCGGCCCCGACCAGCAGCTGGAGCGGGTGGTCTACGGGCGGTTCATCGACCCGGACGCGCGCAAGACCTTCTTCGAGGACTACAAGGACATCGAGGCCCTGTGGGAGATCCTGTCGCCCTCGGCCGAACTGCGCGACCACATCACGACGTACAAGCGGCTCAGCCAGCTGTACGCCGCCGTGCGCAACGCGTACTCCGAGACCGGGGGCTTCCTCGGTGACCTCGAATACAAGACCCGCCGCCTGATGGAGGCCAGCGCCACCCAGGAGGGGCTGGGCCGCATCGCGAAGGTCGTCACCTTCGACAGCGCCGCCCTGGAGTCACTGCGCGGTCAGGACGGCCCGGAGGAGGGCAAGGTCTACAACCTGCTGCGGGGCCTGCGCACCGAGATGGACGAGGACCCGGCCAAGGCCGTCGTCCTGCGCGCCCTCAAGGAGCGTGCCGACCAGGTCATCCGGACGCTGGAGGAACGCAAGATCACCGGCATGGCGGCGATGGACGAGATCGCCGCCCTGGTCGCGGAGAAGGAGGCCGCGCACGAGGCCGCCCGCGACAGCGGCCTGTCCGCGGTCGCGTTCGCCGTCCACTGGCAGCTCGGCCGCGACGAGGCACTGACCGCGGCCGGCGCCGACACGCTCGCCGTGGCCCGCGAGGTGGAGACCCTGCTCGGCAAGTTCCCCCACTGGGCGGAGAACTCGGACGAGCAGCGCCGCCTGCGGCAGAACCTCTACCGCCCGCTCATCAACCTGCCCGCGGACCAGCGCGCCAAGGCGGTCGAACAGGTCATGCAGGTACTCGACCGGATGGCGGGAGCCTGATGCGCCCGTCCCCGCTCTATCCGGCCCAGCGCCTCAACCGGCGCGCCGCGTCCTGGGCCCTGCGCCTGCGGGTCAACCCGACGCGGGTGGACATCGTCGAGATGCCCGCGAAGTGGGGCTCGTGCTCCAGCGACGGAGTGGTGACGCTCGCGGACGACCTCGCCGAGGCCCCGGAGGCGTTCCAGGACTACGTGATCGTCCACGAACTCCTGCACCTGCGCTACCGCACGCACGGCAAGCGCTTCCACGCGATGCTCTCGGCCCTGATCCCGGACTGGCGCGAACTCCAGCACACGGCCCGCCACGCCCCGGGCGGCCGTTGACGCCCGAGGAGCGCAGTCGGCCGTGACCGGGTCGGCCGGTGACCGGACCGGGTCACGGCGAAGCGGGGCATCCCGGCGGCCGATCGCGGAAATAGCAAAAGCCCCAGGTCACGGCGAGTGAGTCCTGGGGCTTCCACAGAGCCGCCTTCGGGATTCGAACCCGAGACCTACGCATTACGAGCGCCAGATGAGTCCTGTCGGATAGTTCCACGGGGTGCCGCCGCATGGCGATAACCGCAGGTCAAGCCGTGCGGCGGTGCCTTCCCGTGCCGACTCGTGACAACCGGTACAGAGCAGTTCGGGCACGCAATGGGCACGCATTGGGCACGCAACGGGCACTCAGAAAACGGCCCCTGACCTGCACAAACGTCGCCTGCTCGATCCACACGCTACACCGGCCCACTGACACACAGAAGGGGCCGCACGGTTCGCACCGTGCGGCCCCTTCGGTCGTCTTAGCCCTGCTGCGCCTTGCCGGGGTCGCGCTTGGGCCGCGGCTCGCTAGCTCGGCCCCTGCTGCCCTCGGTGGGGGGAAGGGCGTTCAGGACGAGCTCAAGGGCGATCGCGCCGGTATCGGTGATGTGCCGGTCGTCGATCAGGATGTGTCGATCTACTTCGTCAGCAGCGCCGGCGGCCGGCGCTTTGTCGTCGAGTCGGGTACGGCGGACGCGGTACAAGATGCCCCCCCCTTGTGGCATGGCGGAGCCCTTCACTCGAACATATGCCCGAGGCAAGAGCTCAACCAACATACCCGCACAAACACCGCAGGTCACGCGCTTACGGCGCAGAGTCACCGACGTCTGCGGACACGACTCGGATGTTCCCGAGCCCCAGAGTTTTTAGCTTCTCTTTAAGCAGAGGAAGATCGTCAGCCGTAGTGCCAGACTCGTAAGCCACGACAACGGTTGTAGTCGAGTTACTCGCCCGTAGCAGGTCGCCGACCTGTAGGCCGGTCCACTCCTCCGCCGCGGCGCGCTGCACCTCCGTCAGGGATCGCCCGACAGCCGCAGCAACCGCACCGACGAGCCACCGCTCGCGCTTGTACCCCTCACCCTTGGCAATCTTGGGCAGTTGGTTGTGCGGGATGCGCTTGCCCGTTTCAGGATCAACGGCGCGCTCCGAGACGCTTCGTAGGGGTTCCCCTGCGATCGCCGCCGCCACTAGGGCCGCAAAGGGACCGCCGGCGCTTGAGTCGGGGGCACGCCCGGCCGCCCCATCGGCCGTCGGCTCACCTATCGGGGTGTCGTTCTCCGACACGGTTTCTCATCTCCGTTCTTGTCGCAGAACGCGAACAGTCTCATCTAACCAGTGATCTTGCCCGGTTGCACACCTCGGAACTGCGTTGACGTTGGGTTTCTGCCACGTCTACGTTGTTCTTGTTCGTGAACACGAACGGACCTTAGCGCCGTTTCGGACATGGCAACAAGCATGTCTGTTCGCGTTCGGTGACAGATCAGAGGGGGATCTAGTGACAGTCAAGTTCATCGCCGGCCCGCCGCCGGCACGGCAGAAGAACGTCAAGCACGCGCTGATCGTCGAGCAGCTCAAGGCGCACCCGAACCAGTGGGCCGAGATCCAGCAGAAGGAAACGAGCGCCCGGGCATCCTCGGCGGCGCAGGCGATCCGGTCCGCGCAGCTCTCGTCTTACGCGCCGGCTGGCTCATTTCAGGCGATCGCCCGGACCCTGGTCGAGAACAACGTGCCCCGCTTCGTAGTCCTCGCTCGGTACGTCGGCCGCCCCGATCGCGCGGCGTGATCTGTGAGCACTGGGACGGCGCCGCCGGCAACTACTGCCGCGCGATCGGTACCCGCCGCTACATCGTCGGCAACCGCTGCCCTGCCCACACGCCCGCCGCACTCGCCGGCCGGCCCGAACCTCCGGGCTCGCCGATCCCCGTAAGGAGACGAACCGTTGAGCCTCGCCGCGACGGATTGGGTCTGGTCCCAGTCCGACAGTCGAGGCGCCGCTCGTCTGGTGCTGCTCGCGATCGCTGATCGGGCCGACGCCGACGGCGTCGCCTACGCCGGTACCGCCTCGCTCATCCGCCGCACCCGCGCCGCTCGCTCCACCGTCCGCGACGCCGTCGACGCCCTGCTCGCCTCGGGTGAGCTCGCCGTCGTCGAGGGCGAGCTCGGCCCCGGCGGAGAAACGGTCTACCGCCTCCCCCTGCTCGACGCGAGGGGGGCCGGAGATCGGCCCGGGCCGGATACCGACCCGGGCCGGACATCGGCCCCCGGGGGACCGGTGAGCGGCCCCGGGGAGGGCCGGACATCGGCCCCGGGGGGACCGACTACCGGCCCGGGGGAGGACCGGAGATCGGCCCCCGGGGGGCCGGCTACCGGCCCCCAGAACAAAAGAAGCTCTCTACAAGACGAACAGCAGCAGCCGCGCGCGACGAACACCGCGGCTGCGCTGGTTCCCGAACTGCGTCCGCTCGACGCCGCTCTCGTCGCTGCCTCGATCGCCGTCCGGTGGTCGCTCGGCCTCGGCGAGCAGCGCGACGTCTACCGGCTCGTACAGGCGCACGGCGTCGAGGCCCTTGTCGACCTCGCCGCCCGCCGCACCACCCCGGGCGAGGCACCGAAGAGTGCCCGCTACTGGCTCAAGGTCTGGAGCGACCTCGACCGGCCGGCGCCGAACACGCCGCCCCGGGCGCCCGCCTCGACCGCGAACTACGCCGACAACCTCGCCGCCGGCCTCGCCCTGCTCACCCAAAAGGAGAGCCGCCCATGACGCCCGAACAGATCGCCGCCCTGCTCGCGTTCGCCGGAACGCTCGACAGCCGTGTGCGCCGCGCCCTCGCCGATCCGCAGCAGTCCGCCCGCACCATCTCGGAGTGGACCGCCGCCGTCGCCGACGTGCCGGCGACCATGCCCGAAACCGGATGGGACGCCGCCCGCGCCGCCCGCCGCTACTACGAGCAGCAGGGCGGGAACAAGAGCTCGCAGTTCCGGGCGATCGAGCCGCACGACCTGCTCGCCGCGTGGGGGCCGCACCGTGCCGAGCTCATGAACCGGCACACCGACCCGGTGCCGACCGCCGACCCGGACAACCCGCAGGCATGGCGCGAGGAACTGCTCGGCACTCGGGCCGCCGTCGCCCGCGGCCATGCCGCGCCGGCGCAGTACCGGGCCGAGATCAACGCGGCAGGGCAGAAACGTCTCGCCGCGCTCATGTCCGGAGTCGGCGCCGGCCCGCGCCGGTACATGCCGGCTCATGTCGCGGCCGAGCTGCGGCAGTTCCGACCGGCCCGCGCGCACCGCGAGCAGCTCGTCGCCGAGGGTCTGCCCGACCCGCTCAGTGTCCGGTGCCCGCACTGCCTCGCCACCGTCGACGAGCAGTGCCGATCCAGCTTCCGCAACCGCGGAAAGGGCCGGCGACCGCTCACCGGTGTTCATCCCTCGCGCGTCGAGGCGCTGATCGCCGAGCACAGCAACGGAGATACCGACGCCGAGCAGGTGCGCCTCGCCCGAATCATGTGCCAGCCGCCGGCCCCGCGCCGCGACGGCCGCGCCCGCCACACCAGCGGCGGGGGCGAGGCCCGATGATTCCGCTCGCCGCCCGCGCCGCGATCGCCGCCCATCTGACCGACGAGCTCGACGTGCCCCCACACCGCGCGACCGTGTTCGTCGCCTCACTCGCCGACCGCCTCGCCATCGACGGATGGCACATGACTGCCGAGTTCGGCCGCGCGCTGGACGCCGGTGGTCACCTGCACCACGAACACCACCGCGCGCGACCGGTCGCGCCTCGCGCGCGGGAGACCCGCGGCGCTCGGCGCGCCCTCGATCGACTGCTGCGCCGTGCCCGAACGAACGGAGAGACAACCCCATGAGCGCCGCCCTGCTCGCCCTCGCCGTGACGCTCGCGCTCGCCCTCGGCGCCGCCCTCGCGTACGCGGTCCGGATCGACGACCGCCTCGACCGCGAGCTGCGCCGCCTCGGCCGCCGGCCGTGCGCAACCACCTGCACCACCTGCTCGACGACGCGCCGAGCCGAGAACGGAGAGAGCACACCATGACCGCGAACACCCTTCCCCGCATCCGGTCTCGGCGCGGCCGGAGCGACGCACGCGAGGCAGTCCGCGACGAGCGACGCACGGCGCTGCGAGTCCTGCTCGCCCGTGCCGACCGCGGGGTGCTCGGCCCCGAGGACACGGCGCGGCTGCGGCAGCTCGTCGAGGTCGAGATCGCCGACTGCGACAACTTCCGCCGCTCGGCCGGCGGGCAGCAGGCCGCGGCGCTGCGGCTGACACACCGAGTCGCCGCCGCCGAGCAGGCCATCGTCGAGGCCGAGGCAGAGCGCGACGAGTACGCCGCCGAGGTCGAGGCGCTGCGAGCATCCAACAAGGGGGGACAGTGAGTTACACACAGGCTGTGCACGAAACTGTGCGCGCGCTGCGGACGATCCGCGGCCGGTGGGCCGAGCTGCTGCTCGCGATCGAGGAACCGCCGGCCGACCACTGGCCCCCGCGGCAGCTCGCGCACACCATGCGCGAGGGCGACGACGAGCAGCTCGTCGTCGAGGACCGGGCCCCGCTCGTGCTGCGCGAGCACCCCGCCCCGCTCAACCTCGGCGCGCTCGATGCCGGCCGCGGCGTCGAGCGGCTGGTGTTCGACCTCGCCGACACCCTCGCCGCCGCCGTACAGCGCACCGAGCAGGGCGACCCCCGGGCGTGGCTGTGCGCCGACCCGAGCGCACCCGACAGTCGGCGCGCCGCCGGATCGCGGGTGCATGGGCTGCACTGGGCGTGCGTGTGGATCGAGGGGCGCGTGCAGGATGAGGACACCGCCCCCGAGCGCGAGCTCGACGGCGCCCTCGCCCCGCCGCCGTTCGAGGTGCTGCCGTTGCACCTGCTGCACGAAGCGCGGCGTACGGCGCGGATCGCCGAGGCCCGGGTGCTGCGCGCCCTCGGCCTCGACCAGCGCGAGACCCTGCTGCCCGAGCCGTGCCCGTGGTGCGAGGGCGAGCTCACCCTGCACAGTGCCCCCGACGGGCCGCCGGCCGTGACCTGCTCGGGCGGGCGCGCCTGCTCGGCCCCCGTGCCGCTCGACAGCAGGGAGCGGGCGCGGGTGTGGGAGTGGGACGACCTCCCCGAACTGATCGCCGCGCTCGGGGTCGACCTTGCAGCCGCGGCGTGATGGGGCGCTCGACGAGCAGCTCGTCGACGAGCCCGCGGCCGGCGAGGGGCGCGGTACGTGGCGTAGCGGGTGGCTCGTCGTCGAGGCGCCGCCGAGCGTCGAGGCCCTGCTCGACCTCGGCGACGACGTCGAGCAGGGCGCCCTCTTTGAGTGATCGAGGTACGTACCGATAGAGGCTTGCGCCGTTATCCATTCGTAACCTAGAGTCGGGAGCGCCTCCGGCGTGCCCGGAATCCTGATCTCGACGCCCCGCCACCATCCCCCCCCGGTGGCGGGGCGTTCGCATGTCCCCCGGTCGGGAGGTGATCCCGTGGCCGACCCGATCACGGACGCCGACCGAGCAGCAGTCCGGCGCCTGCACGCCGAGGGCAAGTCCCGTAACCAGATCGCTCGCGAGCTCGGCCGCGGCGCCGCCACGGTCTCGAAGATCGCCGCCGCCGAGGGACTCACCTTCTCCGGTGGTGCGCGGGTCGCCGCCGCTACCGATGCCCGTAAGGCCGACGCCTCGGCACGGCGCGAGCAGCTCGCCGACGACGCCCTCGACGGCGCCCTCTCTCAAGTCGAGCGGGTCGGCGCCGCCGACTCGGCACGTGACGCCCGCGACTACGCCACCGCCGCCCGGGCCTTGACCGAGGTACACGCCAAGGTCGCCGAGCTCGCACGCTCCAACAAGTCGACGAGCGCCGGCGGGATGCTCGACCGCCTCGCCGACGCCCTGCTCGGGCCCGTGGGAGACGACGCCGACGGGGGGTGATTCCCTCGACGGGCCACCTGTCCGACAAGCAACTGCGCTCGATCCGCGAGGCGACCGCCCGTATCAACTTGTGGCACGGGTCGGTGCGCTCCGGCAAAACGATCTCGTCGCTGCTGCGCTTCCTGCTCGCCGTCCGGCGGGCGCCCGCCTCGGGACTCATCCTGATCGTGGGCCGATCGCTCGCCACGATCGAGCGGAACGTGATCGAGCCGCTGCAAGACCCCGAGTTGTTCTCGGACACCGCGGCCGAGGTCCACCACACCCGAGGCGCGACAACCGCCGTGATCCTCGGCAGGGTTGTGCACCTGATCGGCGCGAGTGACTCGCGATCCGAGGGGCGGCTGCGCGGTCTGACCGCATCGGTCGCGTACGCGGATGAGGTCACGCTGCTGCCGGAAGCCTTTTTCACGCAGCTACTCGCCCGCCTGTCGGTCGCCGGCGCAATCCTGATCGGCACCACGAACCCGGACGGGCCGCGGCACTGGCTCAAAGCGAAGTACCTCGACCGCGCCGCCGAGCTCGACCTCGCTTCCTGGCACTTCAAGCTCGCCGACAATCCGGCCCTGTCGCCCGCCTACGTCAAGGCACTGTCCGTCGAGTACACCGGACTATGGCGCCGCCGGATGATCCTCGGCGAGTGGGTCGTCGCCGAGGGCGCGATCTACGACATGTACGACGAGCAGCAGCACGTCGTCGACGAGCTGCCCGAGATGCGCCGCTACTGGGTCGGCATCGACTACGGCACGAGCAACCCGTTCTCGGCGATCCTGCTCGGCCTCGGCGACGACGGCCGGCTGTACGCGGTGAGCGAGTGGAGACACGACGCCCGCGCCGCTCACCGGCAGATGACCGACGCGCAGTACAGCCGCGCTGTCCGCGAGTGGATCGCCGAGCAGGACGTGCGGCCCGAGTGGACGTTCATCGACCCCTCGGCCGCGAGCTTCTCAACTCAGCTATGGGCCGACGGTTACCCGAACGTCGCCCGGGCCAATAACGCAGTGCTCGACGGCATCCGCAGCGTGGCGAACGCCCTCGACGCCGGCGCGCTGCTCATTCACCGCTCGTGCGCGGGGCTGCTCGCCGAGGTCTCTACGTACGTGTGGGATGACGCCGCCGCGGCCCGCGGTGAGGACCGCCCCGTCAAGGCGGACGACCACTCGCTCGACGCGCTGCGGTACGCGGTGCACAGCACCGTGCATGAGTGGCGCGGCCTGCTGACGACCGCCGCCTGATCGCCCCCACGTACCCGCCCGAGGCGCTGCACTGCGTCCGGGCCCGAGCACGCGAGGGGGTGATCGCGTGCGTGAGTTGACCGACCGGTTCCTCGACAAGGTCGCCCCCGGCCCCCTCGGGTGCTGGGACTGGACCGCGCACGTCAAGCCCAACGGATACGGGCAGTTCAAGATCGCCGGCCGGCCGCAGTACGCGCACCGCGTCGCGTACGAGCTCACCCGCGGTCGCATCCCCCGCGGTCTCGTGATCGACCACCTGTGCCGCCGGCGCCACTGCGTGAACCCCGACCACCTCGAAGTGGTGAGCCACCGGACCAACATCCGGCGCGGGATCTCCCCCGCGGCGCGCCGCGCGCGTCAGACCCATTGCGCCCGCGGGCACCGGTTCAACCGAGCGAACACCTACGTCGCGCCGAACGGCACCCGGCACTGCCGGCCGTGCGCAGCGTGGCGAGCTCGGGCTCGTCGACAGGGGGTGAGCTGTGCCGCTTCCTGACAACGGCGCCCCGTGGCCGCCGCACGCCCTCGCCCGGCACTATGCCGAGCTGCGGGTCGACGACGCTTGGTACTCCGGCGACCGCGACAAGCTCGCGAGCGTCTACCGGAACCAGCCGCAGCGCCGCGACGGGCGGCGCCGGCTGTGGGGGCGCGACCGGGCCGAGCAGCCCGGGGTGCCCGATCAGCGGCTGCACATTCCCCTGCCCGGTGACATCGCCACCGCGAGCGCCGATCTGTTGTTCGCCGAGCCGCCCGTGCTCACCGTCGCCGACACCGCGACGCAGGACCGCCTCGACGAGCTCGCCGAGGCGGACGGCATCGCGAACACCCTGCTCGAAGCGGCCGAGGTCGCCGCCGCGCTCGGCGGCGTATATCTGCGCGTCACGTGGGATCGCTCGCTCGCCGGCCGGCCGCTGCTCACCACCGTTCACCCCGACGCCGCCGTGCCCGAATGGCGTTGGGGGCAGCTCGTCGCCGTGACGTTTTGGCGCGAGCTCACCTCGGACTCGGTCACCGTGTGGCGCCACCTCGAACGGCACTCCCCGGGCCGGATCGAGCACGGGCTCTACCAGGGATCGCAGGATGCGCTCGGCGTACGGGTGCCGCTCACCGAGCACCCCGACGTCGCCGCACTCGCCGACTCGCTCGGCCCCGAGGGCGACGCGATCGAGACTGGTATCGACCTGCTGACCGCCGCCTACTGCCCGAACATCCGCCCCCACCGGAAGCACCGCGGCTCACCGTTCGGGCGCAGTGACTACGCCGCCCCGCTGTACGACCTGTTCGACAGCCTCGATACGACATGGACGAGTTGGATTCGCGATCTGCGGCTCGCCCGCGCGCGGCTGCTCGTGCCCGACGGGTACCTACGTGACCACGGGCCCGGGCGGGGCGCGAGCTTTGACGACGACCGGGAAATCTGGACGCTGCTCAACATCCCGCCGACCGAGCAGGGCGGCGCCGGAATCACCCTGAATCAGTTCTCGATCAGGGTCGACGAGCACGAGCGCACCTCGGCCGCGATCACCCGGCAAGCCGTGATGAGCGCCGGATACTCGGCGGCGACGTTCGGGCTCGGCGACCAGGGCGCCGCCGTTACCGCGACCGAGGTCAAGGCGCGCGAGCGAAAGAGCATGGTTACCCGGGGCAAGAAAGTGAGGTACTGGACGCCGCCCGTCGCCGACATGCTGCTCGTGCTGCTGCTGCTCGACCGGCAGTTCTTCACGCCGCGGATCGTGCCCGAGCGGCCCCGCGTGATCTTCGGCGACGCGATCACCGAGGACACGTCCTCGCTCGCTCAAACCCTGGCCCTGCTCCAGCAGGCGCAAGCGGTCTCGGCCGAGACCCGGGTGCGGATGCTGCACCCGGAGTGGGACGCCACCGCCGTGCACGCCGAGGTCGCCCGTATCGGCATCGAGTCGGGCACCGCAGTGCCCGACCCCATGCAGAGCGGGCAACTGGTCTAGCTGATGACCGGCCACCCGACGAACTTGTCGCCGTCCTCATAGATCAACGTCATACCGCCGGCCTCGACCAGATCGCACAGATCATGGTCGGGGCACTCCGGCAGCAGAATCACGAGGTGATCAGGCTTGGGGGTGATGTGCCGGCGGTAGTCGATGAGCTGCCCTATAGCCATGCGGATGGCGTTCCGACTGATGTTGCCCTTGATCTCGTACAGGGCATTGTCGGTCGAGTCGAACAGGTCGGTGAAGAAGGTTGAGTTCAACCCCTCTACGCGGATCTTGATGCGCTCGACGCTGTGCCCCTGCTCGGTCAGGAAGGCGAGGAACCGGTCGCTCAACTCGGCTTCCCGCCGCTTGACCTCGACCGCCTCGGTCGGCTTCCGCGTGATCTTCTTCCCGCTGTTGGCCTCGGGCTTGATCGTCTGGCTCGTCGTCGCCTCGGCAGGCTTGAGCTCGAAGGAGACGAGCGCCGGATCGGTAATCGGTGTCGCCGGCACCTTGGTGGTGACCGTCTCCGGAGCGACCGGCACGAAGTCCTCGGGGGCCTGCTCCACTCCGGCAACGGGCCGCAGGCGGAACACGTAAACCCATCGCATCTTCTGCGCCGAGTCGAGCACCTGCCGCATTACAAAGGGCTCGTCCGCGTCGAGGATGAACTCACCGACGTAGCGGTGCGTCCGTGCCCCGGTCGTGCCGCCGCCGACGTACCCAACCGCGATGAAGAGGCGCAGCGCGCGACCGTCTTCCACGTGGTTCAGGACGGAACCGTTGTTGCCGCTCAGCGTCTGGTCGCCGAGCGTCCCCTGCCCCGTGTACTCGAAGATCGGCCCTGACTTGTCTTCCTCGACAAGCCAACCGTCCTGATAGCCAAAGGCTTTGGCGCTCTCGTGATCGCTGAACAACAGGATGTTGTCGGTCGTGCGTGACGGGATGATTCCGCCTTGCGGTCCGCCACCGAAGATCGCTTTCAGCTCCGCACGTGTCCTGACGTCGCCGGGCTTGATCTGCACAGAGGTCATGCCGCGACCGTACCGGCGACCACTGACAATCCGTGCCGGACCGTGGTGGGGGGTGCCATGCCCATTCACCCTGCCATGGCCGAGGACCTCTCGGCCGGCGTCCGCGATCTCTACGCGGACGCCGAGCAGCGCCTGCTCGGCATCGTCGCGCGACAGCTCGCCGAGGGTTTCGACGCCCCCGGTTGGGCCGTCGCCAAACTGCGCGACATCCAGCCGCTACGGCGAGCAGCGCAGGGTGTCGTCGACGTCCTCGCGACCGCCCTCGACCTTGAAGTGTTCTCGGCTGTCACCGAGGCGTACGACGTCGGGGCGCGGGCCGGCCTCGCCGAGCTCGGCGCCCTCTCGGATGATGACGCCCGCCGGATCGGTGACAGCACCCCGAACACCCGCGCCGTTGACCGCCTCGCCGCCGAGACGATCGAGCTCGTCACCGAGACGCACCGCGGGATTCTCCGCGGCGTCGAGGACGGATACCGGCAGGTGATCAGCGAGGTATCGGCGACGCCGCTCCTCGGTATCGACACTCGCCGACAGGCCACGCAGCGCGCCCTCGAAAGGTTCGCCGACCGGGGCTTGCGGACGTTCGTCGACAAGGGCGGGCGCGCTTGGCAGATGACGAGCTATGCCGAGATGGCAGTGCGGACCGCCGTCGGGCGGGCCGCGGTCGAGGCGCACGGCGACAAGCTGCGCGCCGTCGGCGTCTCGCTCGTGATCGTCTCCAACGCCCCCCACAACTGCGATCTTTGCGACCCGTTCGAGGGCAAGGTGCTTGCGCTCGACGGACCGGGCGGCGCCCGGACGATCGAGGTCGAGCACGCCACCGACGACGACCGCACCGTGCGGGTACACGTCGCCGGATCGCTCGACGACGCCCGCCGCTCGGGGCTGCAACACCCCAACTGCCGGCACAGCACGAGCGCCTATCTTCCCGGTGTCACCCGGGCGCCGGTCGAGCACTCCGAGGACCCCGCCGGCTACGAAGCAACGCAACGGCAGAGGGCGATCGAGCGCGCCATCAGGAAGTGGAAGAACCGCGCCGCCGTCGCCACGACGCCCGAGGCCAAGCGAGCGGCCGAGGCGCGGGTGCGGCAGTGGCAGGGCCGGATGCGCGACCACCTCGCGCAGCACCCCGAGCTCATCCGCCGCCGCGAGCGCGAGCAGCCCGGAGCGAGCAACCTCCCGCCGGCCGGCGGCACCGCGGGCCGCCCCGGTACGCCGAGCGGCCCGGGGTCGGACCCGTTCGAGGCCGCGCGGGTCCGCGCCGGCGACGAGCGCACCCTGCCCGAGATGACCGACGAGCAGCTCGGCGCCGCACTGCGGCCCGGGGTGCTCGACGAGCGCGACCGCGACCGGATCACCGCCGAGGCGGACCGCCGCGACGAGCAAGCGCTGCTCGACCGCATCCGTCCCGGCGGGCGCATGGTCGACAGCCTCGCCGAGTTCAGCGACGACGAGCTCGCCCGCGTCGCGCTGCACCTCGACGACGACGGTCTGCTGCGCGTCATGGCCGAGGCCGACCGCCGCGACATCGACGCCGCCATGCCCGGAGTGCGGGCGGACCTGCTCGGCATGTCCGAGCAGGCGCTCGCCACCCGGGCGCGGCACGTGCCCGAGGACCGGCCGGCGATCGGCGCAGAGATCCATCGGCGCCGCCTGCTCGACTCCCTGTTTCCGGGTGGGCGCCTCGCCGGCGATCTCTCCGAGCTTGGCGACGATCTGCTCGTGTGGGGCATCCGCTACGCCTCGCCGGCGGACGCCGAGCGGATCGCCGGCGAGATCGACCGCCGGCACCCGCCCGCCCCGCCGCCGCCCGCGGCCGGCGCGACGGTCGCCGACACCCTCGCCGCCCGAGATGCCCTCGACGACGCCATGCACCCGATCCGCCTCGACGATCCGCCGCCCGCGGACCCCGACGAGTGGGGGCCGTACGGCGCCGACGTCGAGCGCGGCCCGGACGGCACCGAGCACATGTCCTCAACCGAGCGATGGGTGTACGAGCGTGAGCTCGAAGCCCGTTCGGCGCGCGGGGCGTACAGCCGCGCAGAGATACGCGAGATGTACGACGAGCACATCTATGTGCAGTGGCTCGCCGCCGAGGACTACACCCGCGGAAACCTGCTCAACCGAAAGGCCCGGGCCGCGGGGCATGACCCGCGCAGCCTGTTCTCAGGGCCGGCCCATGTTGCGTACGCCCGCGCGAGCGAGGACCTGATCAGGTTTTGGGAAGACGTCTCGCCCCGGATCACCCTCGCCGAGTTCTCCGAGCAGGTGACCGGCGTCCGCACGGGCGCGGGCGAGACCGCCCGCCAGTCCGCACACGGCCAGTGGCTCAAGCAGTAGGGGGTGATCTGTTGGGGTTCCGCGAGCAGGCGCTGCGTGCCCGCCGCGAGGGGCTCGCCGCCGCGCGTGCCGGCCGGCCGCCGACCGACGCCCCGCGCTACACCGACCCGCGGCTGACTGCCGCATGGGTCCGTGGCTACGTCGCCGCCGAGCAGGCCGAGCAGTAGTCACCACCGACACCGGGCCGCTTTCGGGCGGCCCTTTTTCATGCCCGCACTACGCCCTCGGAGGGCCGAGCCACCATGCCCGAGCACATCCTCGACGACTCCCTGCCGATCCACCCGCGCACCGGCGAGCGCGCCCTCGGCCGCCGCCGCGACGGCCGCGCTATCTGGCCGATCAAGGGCGGCTCGGGCGAGGGCGGCGACCCCGCCGCCCCGCCCGCGCCGCCGGCCGGCGACCCCAACCCGGCGCCGGCCCCGAGCACTCCGCCGGCCGGCGACCCCGCCGCCGAGCAGCAGCTCGCCGACGCCACGACCCGAGCCGAGCAAGCCGCGGCCGAGCGCGACGAGCTGCGCGCCGCACTGGACGCCGTGACCCGCGCGCTCAACCCCAACGGCGGCGAGGCCGAGCAGGACCCCGCCGCGCTCGCCGCCGCCGTCGCCGAGCGCGACCGGCTGCTCGCCGAGAACGCGACCGCGCTCCGGTCGGCGCGCGTCGAGCTCGCCGTCGCCCGCGTCGCCGCCGACCAGGGCGCCCGCGGCGACCGCCTGCTGAACTCCCGCAGCTTCCTTACCTCGGTCGCCGGCCTCGATCCCGCCGACGCCGGTTTCGACGCCGCGCTCACGACCGCGATTAAGGCCGCGGTCGACGCCGACCCCGACCTCTACCGCGCCACCCCGACCGGACCGCCGCGCGGGGGCGGCGAGTTCAACGGCCCGCCCGCCGGCGACCGGCGCGCGACATCCCTGCACGACGCCGTCGCCGCCCGCCTCGGCGGCTGAATCCCCTAGGAGAAACCTTTGCCCACCTCTCTTGCCGAGGCCCGGAACAACGCGGCCGATGACCTCGACGTGAACGTGATCGACGAGTTCCGTAAGAGCTCGGACATCCTCGACCGGATGACGTTCGACAACGTCGTTTCCCCGACCGGCGGCGACACGCTCACCTACGGGTACCGCCGGCTGATCACGCAGCGCGCCGCCGACTTCCGCGCGCTGAACACCGAGTACACGCCCGCCGAGGTCTCGACGCAGCGCTACACGGTCGATCTCGTACCGCTCGGCGGGTCCTTCCAGATCGACCGGGTGATCGCCCGTATCGGGCCGGCCGCCTCGGGCGCCGTCACGCTGAACATGCAGCAGCTCATCAAGGCGAGCCGAGCGCGGTTCGCCGACGCCGTGATCAACGGCGACAAGGCCACCGACGCGAAGGGTTTCGACGGTCTGTCGAAGATCCTCACCGGCAGCTCGACCGAGTACCTGCCGCTGAACAACGGCGTCGCGACCGGGTTCGTCGACTGGACCGGGATCACCGACAAGGGCGCCGCGCTCGCCGCGCAGCGTCACGTCGACGACTGGCTCGCCACCATGGATGACGCGCCGGATGTGATCTATGGCAACCGCAAGACCCTGTCGCTTTTCAAGACCATCGCGGCGTGGACCGACCAGCTCGACAAGACGACCGACGCGTTCGGCCGCCCGGTCACCGCGTACAACGGAATCCCGCTCGTCGACCTCAAGAGCAAGGCCGGCTCGAACACGGACGTGATCTCGCTCGTCACCCGCGATCCGGACGGCGCCGGCGCCGGCGGGAACGTGACCGGCCTCGGCGATCTCTACGCCGTCCGGTACGGGCTCGACGCTTTCCACGGTGCCTCGGTCGGGGGCGGCTCGCCGCTCGTGAACACCTGGCTCCCCGAGTTCGACCGCGCCGGCGCCGTCAAGGTCGGCGAGGTCGAGATGGGGCCGGTCGCTCCGGTGCTCAAGGCCACCCGCGCCGCCGCCGTGTTCCGCAACATCAAGAGCGCGTGAGGGGGCGCCACATGACCACCATGCGCATTACGGCCCCGGTCGCCGACTTCACCGGCGAGGGGCCCGGCGGCGTGCCGTTCGTCAACGGCACCGCGACCACCAGCGACCGGGCCGTGATCGGCTACTGCCAGGGAGCCGGCTACTCGGTCGAGCCCCTCGACCACGATCCGCCAGACGACGAGACCACGACCGCACCGGACGGCCCGCCAGACGACAAGTCGGCGGGCCGTTCTGCTGCCCGCGGCAAGCCGAGGGGGTGACCGTTTGGCGCGACAGCCCTACGCCACCCCCGAGGCACTCGCCGCATGGCTTGGCACACCGGCACCGCCGGACGCCGAGCGGCTGATCGCGCGGGCCGGCGAGGACATCGACTCGGCGCTGCTCACCGCGATCTATCCAGTGGATGAGGACGGCGACCCGCTCGACTCGACGATCGCCGCCGCGCTCGCCTCGGCGACGTGCGCGCAGGTCGAATACTGGCTCGCCGCCGGCGACGACGGCACCGGGGCCGCGGGCAAGTGGGACTCAGTCTCGATCGGCCCCGTGTCCCTGTCCGGCCGCGCCGCCTCGACCGCCGGCGCGTCCGGCGTCGAGCTCGCTCCGCGCGCCGCGCGCGTGCTGCGCCGCGCCGGCCTCGAACCGGGGCGGGTGATCCCGTGGTGACCCGCGTCCCCCCGTCCCTGCTCCGTCACCGGATCGGCGTCGAGCCCTACCTCGGCGACGGCGCGTACGGACCGACGTACGGACCGCTTGTCGAGCACCCCGCGCTCGTCGGCGAGGCACTGCGCATGGTGCGCGATCCCGACGGCCGCGAGGTCACCAGCAGCGCACAGATCATCGCCGCCCCGGGCCTCGACTGCCCGACCGGATCGCGCGTCACCCTGCCCGGCGGCCGGATCACCACGGCGATCACGACCGCCTCGCACACCGCCCCTGGCCTACCGGTCCCCGCGTCCACGGAGGTGATGTGCGAATGAGCCCGCAGCGCGCCCGCCTCCGCTGGAACGGCGACGCCGTCACCGACGCGATCCGCGACGCCGCGGCCCGCGGTGTGCTGCTCGGCGCCGAGCACGTCCTCGGCGCGAGCAGGCAACGGGTGCCGATCAACGAGGGCACCCTCGAACGCTCCGGCGCGACCTCGGTCGACGAGCAGCAGCTCGTCGCCGCGGTGTCCTACGACACCCCGTACGCCGCCCGCGTCCATGAAGACATGACCGCCCGGCACTCCCCCGGGCGCAGCGCGAAGTATCTCGAAAGCGTGCTGCCCGAGACCGCGGGCGAGGTACAGGCGCTGATCGCCGCGCAGATCCGGCGCGCGCTGCGATGACCTACACCGTCGACCTGCTCGACGGTCTCGCCCGCCTGCTGCACGAGCAGGGTGTCGGCATCTACCGCACCGACGGCCCGTACGCCGCCGGCGAGACCGCGATCACCGTCGCCGCCCTTCCTCCCGCGCCCGATCGCGTCATCTGCCTGTCGGCCTACCCGGTCACCGACTCGTCGGTGCTCACCGACACCACCACGGGGATTCAGGTGCGCACGCGCGCCGGCGCCGACCCGCGCGAGGTCGACGCCCTCGACGACCAGGTGCACGAGCTGCTGCACGCGTCCGGACCGCACCGGTTCGGTGCCGTGCCCGTGCAGCTCGTCTATCGCGTCTCGGCCGCCCCGATCGGCGCCGACTCTGCCGGCCGCTGGGAGCGGTCCGCCAACTACTACGCCCGCGCGCACCGCGCGCACCCCAACCTCGAATAGGAGGCGCCATTGAGCACCCCGACGCCCCCGGCCGAGACCGTAACCGCGCTCGCCCGCCGGTACCGCCTCGAACTGGATATGAGCACGACGCCCGGTACCCCGGCGTGGGCATTGGTCCCCGGGGTCACCGAGTTCACACCGAAGATCGAACCGACTCAGCAGGAGGTGACCACCTACGACGCCGAGGGGTGGAGCGAGCAGGCCGTGACCATGCTCGCGTGGTCGATCGAGACCACCCTCGCGCACCGTGCGCACCCGACGACCGGGGTTTTCAACGCCGCGCAGGAAGCGCTCAGGAAGGCGAGCAGGTCGTTCGGCGCCAAGAGCTACGTACGGGTTCGCTACTACGACCGCAACGGGGCCCCGGACGCGCAGGAAGGCACGGCCCTGGTGACGTGGGAGCCCGACGGGGGCGGCCCGGATGAGGTCGACACGATCAAGGTCACCTTGACCGGTTCCGGCCCGCTCGTCGAGATCACGAACCCTGTCGCCGGCGGGGGCACGTTCGCCGCCGCCGAGGCTAAGACGCTCAAGGCAGGTGATGCGTAGTGGCTTTCGAGGCACTCGACGAGCTGCTCGACGAGTCGCTCGAGCTGCCCGTCGCCGGCCGCCTCTACACCGTGCCCGCCCCCTCGGCCGAGATCGGTCTGCGCACGCAGGCACTGATCAACGCCGCCGCGGTGGCTGCGGACGGAGGAAAGGCCGACGAGCAGGTGCTCGGCGACGCCGCCGAGCGCGACCTCTACCGAGAGGTACTCGGCACCGCCCACGATCAGATGATCGCCGACGGCGTGAAGTGGCCCGCGCTCAAGCACTGCGCGATCACCGCCATGGTGTGGATCGCGCAGGACAAGGCCGCGGCCGAGCGGTATTGGAACGCGGCCGGCGACCCAAACAGGTTGGCCCCGAACCGAGCAGCTCGCCGGAACCGATCGGATGCGGCGAGTTCGACGAGGTCTCGGGGCTCTACGAGTGGTACGAGTACCCGCCCGGCACCCGCCCGAGGAAAGGGCAAGAAGGGCCGCAAGCCTCACTGACGTGGGCGCAGATCCTCGCCGAGTGGCCGCTCGTCGAGGCCGATCTGCACGAGGTCTACGGCATCGACCTAGGCACCCCGGGCCTGCTGCGGGCCCGTTCGTGGCGCTGGCTGCGCGTGCGCATCCTCGCCCTGCTCTCTGCTGAGTCCCGCCTCGCGCGGGTCCTCACACCTCCGCCTGATTCCTCCCCGACGGGAGGCGCGACCCCCCGGAGGTGAGGCCCCTTGGCGCTCATGGTGGGAGAGCTCGCCGCCACTGTCTCGATCGACGACTCGGGCGCCGCCGCCGGCATGGACCGCGCCCGCGCCGCGGTGCAGTCGGGCGGCGACCGGATCGCCGCCGACGCCGAGCGCGCCGGCGATCAGGCCGGCGACGCCCTCGGCGACGGTCTCGCCGAGGGCGCGGCCGACGGCGCCGAGCAGGCGTCCGCGGGCATGGCGACCGCGCTCAAGGGGTTCGCCGCCGCGGCGATCGGTGCCGCGATCGGCGGCGCTCTCATGTCCGGGATCGGCCAAGCCCTCGAACAGTCCAAGATTCCCGGCCAGTTGCAGGCACAGCTCGGCGCGACCGGGCCCGTCGCCGCGCAGTACGGCAAGGTCGCCGGCGATCTCTACGCGGGCGCGATCGTCGACTCGGTCGCCGACGGCGCCGAGATCGTCAAGGGCATCGCCCGAAACGGACTGCTCCCGCCCGAGGCAACGCAAGGGCAGGTCAAACAGCTAGCGACGCAAGTCGCTTCGGCCGCCTCGGTCATGGGCGAGGACGTCAGCAAGGTCTCTCGTGCCGTCGGCACGATGATGAAAACCGGGCTCGCTGACTCTGCGCAGCAGGCCCTCGACGTGCTCGTGCGCGGCGCGCAGAACGGCGTCGACGTCGCCGAGGACCTGCTCGACACGTTCAGCGAATATCCGACCGAGTTCCGGCAGCTTGGCCTCGACGCTCAGACGTCCATGGGTCTTTTGCAGCAGGGGCTCAAGGGCGGCGCGCGCGACGCCGACACCGTCGCGGACAGCCTGAAAGAGTTCACCCTGATGGCTCAGGGAATGGGCGAGGCGACGGCGACCGCCTATCAAGACCTCGGCTTTTCCGCCGAACAAATGCAGAAGGTCTTTCAGAAGGGCGGACCGGAAGCAGCAAAGGCACTCGATCAAGTTCTCGACAAGCTGCGGGGCGTTAAGGACCCAGCCAAGCAGAGTGAGATCGCCCTCGGCCTCTTTGGCACTAAGGCCGAGGACATGCAAAAAGCGATCTACTCGCTCGACCCTTCCAATGCAGTTAAGGCGCTCGGCGATGTCAAGGGCGCGACCGATGCCGCAGGTAATGCACTGCACGACAACGCGGCGACCAAGCTCGAAGCGTTCAAGCGAGGCATAGAGCAGAAGGTCGTGAACGTCCTCGGAACCTACTTGGTTCCGGCGCTCTCGACCGCGGCTGACTGGCTCGGCGCCGGCGGGTTGGGCGGTGCGTTTCAGGCGTCCGTCGGGTGGATCTCCGAGCACTCGACGGCGCTCACGATCGCGGCCGGCGTGATCACTGTCCTGATGCTGCCGACGCTCGTCGCGCTCGGCATCACCGCGTGGACGACGACAACCGCAGTTGTCACCGGATGGGCCACTCAGACCGCCGCCGGCGTAACCGCTGCAGCCCGGTTTGTGCTGCTCAACGCCACAGTGTTGGCCGGTTGGGTCGCGCAGGGAGCGGGGGCCGCGGCTGCGGCTCTACGGGTGGTCGGCGCGTGGGTGCTCATGGGTACGCAGTCCCTGATTCAGGGCGCCCGCATGGCCGCGGGGTGGCTGCTCGCCATGGGCCCGATCGCGCTCGTGATCGCTGCCGTGGTCGGCATCGTCGCGTTGGTCGTTGCCAACTGGGACACGATCGTCAACGCCACGCGCGCGGCGTGGGATTGGGTGTGGGGCAAGCTCAAGTGGATCGGAGAAACGATCCTCCAATTCTTCCTGAACTGGACTTTGGTCGGTCTCATAATTAAGCACTGGGACTCGATCAAGGCTGGCACCCTCCGCATTTGGAACGCCACCGTCGAGTGGGTGCGAGGCATCCCGGGCCGCATCGTCGATTTCTTCCTAAACTGGACTTTGGTCGGCCTGATTATCAAGCATTGGGATTCGATCAAGTCCGGAACGGTGCAGAAGGCCGGCGAAATGCTTTCGTGGGTCCGCGGACTACCGGGAATGATCGCCGGCTACTTCGGCAACTTCGGCTCGATGCTGTACGACAAGGGCCGCGATCTGATCATGGGCCTGTGGAACGGCATCAAGGGCATGGGTAGTTGGCTCAAGTCAACGCTTATGTCTTGGGCCAAGAATTTGATTCCGGGCCCGATTGCAAAGGCGCTCGGGATTCATTCTCCGTCGCGTCTTATGCGCGACAAGATCGGTAAGTTCATTCCGGCCGGCATCGTCGAGGGCATCAAGGCCGGAGCGCCCGCGGTCGACCGCACCATGCGCCGGCTCGTCACCGTTCCCGCCGCCCCGCAGTTCGCCACCGCCGGCGCTTCCCCAGGTAACGGGGCCGGCTCGGGCGGGGGTTGGGGGCCGGCTGTCCACATTGAGAACTGGCACGCCGGCTCGGCATCCGCGGACGAGACCGCGGTCGCGCTTGCTTGGCACGCCAAGGGGAGGGGGTGACCAGTGGCCCCGGGTGATCTGGTCGCCCTTCCCGGACACGTCCAGTTCGGCGACGAGCTGCTGCTCGGCCCCCGCACCGCCTACGGCTGGCAGTCCCTCACCGGTTGGGAAGACTCCCCCGGCTACGACTCGGGAACGGTCGCCCGTGCCGACGCGCACGGCGCCTACCCGGGCCGGCTGCTCGCCGAGGCCCGGACGATCACGCTCGACGGCGTCGTGATCCGTACCGACCCCGGCCGGATGGGCGCCGCGGTGCGAGCTCTGTCCGCGGCGACCGCACTCCGCGAGGACGAGCAGGCGCTCGTGATTCAGCTCGACGACTCGCCGCCCCTGCTGTCGTGGGCGAGGTGCATCCGCCGTGCCGTTCCCGTGGGCACGGGCGGGTACGCGATCGGCGTCGTCACCGGGGCCGCTCTCCAATTCGAGGCGAGCGACCCGCGCCGGTACAGCGTGATCGAGCAGCAGGTCGAGACTGCACTGCCCGCCCCCGAGATGGGCCTCGACTGGCAGGTGACCCCGGGCCCGGAACGGCTCGCCTACCCCATGAACTTCGGCACCCCGGGCAGTACGGGATCGCTGCGGGCAGTCAACGAAGGGGACGCCCCGAGCCACCCCACCATCACGATCCGCGGCCCCGTTTCTCTTCCGTCCGTGACCAACTTGGGCACGGGCGAGGTGATCGAGTACGACATCGACCTCGCCGCCGACGACGAGCTGCTCGTCGACACCCGCGACGGCACGGTGACGCTCAACGGCACCGCCTCGCGCCTCTACACCGCGACGGCCCGCAGCGCCCCCGAGCAGGCTTTCGCCCTCGCCCCGGGGGCGACCTCGCTCGTCTTTCGCTCGGCCCCCGGCTCGACCGACCCCCGCGCCTCGGTCTCTCTCCGATGGCGCTCCGCCTACTGGTAAGGAGGACCCCGACTTGACCGTGCGTGCCGGATGGCTGCTCCCTTCCGGGCAGACCCGCGAGGACACCCGCCTAGCACCGTTGGGCACCATGGCGCCCGAGTCCGCGATGACGTCCCGCGACGGCGTGATCGCCGGCGGAACCGCACTGAACGCGACCGGGGCCGGCGCCATGCAGGTACAGATCGGCGTCGGTCGCGCCCTGGTGCAAGGCACCGACGCACAGGGCGCCTACCCGGTCGCCGTGACTGCGCCCGAGACACTCACGATCGGCGACGGACACGCGCAGTACGGGCGTATCGACGCCGTAGTACTGCGGGTGTACGACGAGCTGTACGACAACGGCACACAGACCCTCGCGCGCCTCGAAATCGTCCGGGGCGCCGAGACCGCGACGCCGACCCCGCCCACGCTTCCGCCGGCCGCACTGCGGTTGTGGGAGATCACCGTTCCGGCCGGCACGTCGGCGGGAACGGGCGGGATCACGTGGGGCTCGGCGCTCGCCGACCGCCGCCGCTACACCGCGGCGTACGGCGGGATCATCCCCCGCGGGTGGGGACTGTCGTTCGCCGGCGCCTACCCGGGCCAGTACCGCGACAACGGGACCGGTCTCGATCGGTGGGACGGCGCGGCATGGCAGACCCTCGACCCCGTGATCGGCTGGACCGCACCGGCCCTCGCCGCCGGATACACCAACGGGGGCAACTCACAAGGAACGCTGCGGTACCGCCGGATCATGCTCGGCGGCGTCCCCCACCTGCAATGGCGGGGCGGCGTCTCATGGACGACCAACGCGGCCCCACCGGCAAGCGGCCAACCGCTCGCCGCGCCGCTTCCCGCCGCCGCTCGGCCGGCGCTACACACCTCGGCCTCGATCGCGGCCGGCGGCGTCCCGATCAAGGTGGACTGCCAGACAAACGGACACCTCAAGTTGATCGGTAACCCCAGCCTCACCACGTGGGCGGCCCTGTCCGGGTTGATCTACCCGCTCGACGCGTAAGGGGGTGGACCGTGGCCACCCCCGTCTATCGTGTGCTGCTCTGTGACCTGCGTAGCGATCAACTGCTCGACGTCCTGCCGATCACCGACGTCTCAATCGACGACTACATAGGCAAGATCGGCACCGCCTCGGCGACGATCCCGCTTCCGAACCGCGGGATCGCCGCCCGAGCTCGTGCTGCCGTCGAGCCCGGCCGCACGGCCCTGTGGATCGAGCGCGGCCCCGAAATCTGGTGGGGCGGCGTCCTCTGGACTGCCAACCTCACCAGCAACGACCGAGGGTTTCTCGGGCTACAGGTACAGGCCGGCGGGTGGGCAAGCTACCTCGACCACCGGGCCGTATTTCACACGCAGCAGGCAACCGACGTCGATCAGTTCGACATCGTGCGCGGACTGATCGACTACTCGGCAAGCCTCACCGGCGGCGACATCGGTATCGAGTACGACGCCGAGCAGCTCTCAGGCACCCGGCGTGACCGCACATACCGGCGCTACGACGTCCCCCGCATCCGCGAGTTGATCGACCAACTCGGCGCGGTCGAGAGCGGATTCGAGTGGCGGATCGCTAGCTACCGCGACCCCGGGAGCGGACGGCGGATCAAGAAACTGCAACTCGGCTCCCCCGTGATCCGCACCGGCGCAAGCGAGGTCGTCCTCGATCATCCGGGCCCGATCATGTCCTACGGGTGGCCCGTTGATGCCACGGTGCGGGCGAACGTCTGGCAGTCCCGCGGCGCGTCCGACAACAAGAACCAGACCAAAGAGAGTCTGCCAATCATGTCCGAGCTGCTCGTCGACGACGAGCAGCTAACCGGCGGGTGGCCCCGGCTGGACGGAACCTCGGATTACTCCACCGTCACCGAGCAGGCCACCCTCGACGCGCACGCTCGAGCTGACCACTCCGCCGCGCTGCGCCCGCAGACGATCCCCGAGGTAACCGTCGCCCTCGGCCGCACCCCACTGTCGCCCGCGCTGCTCGGCGCCACGGTGCGTGTCCGCGTCCGTGACCTGTGGTGGGCCGAGGGACTCGACCAGCGGTACCGCGTCGTCGGTCTCGCGATCTCCCCGCCCCTCCGCGGCCGGCCCGAAACGGCAAAGCTCTACTTGGAGGCCGCCTAGTGGCAGCAATCCCGCTTGACCTGCTCGACCGCATCCGCGATCTCGAACGGCGCGTACGCGAACTCTCCGGCCGTGCGAACATCCGCCCGGCTCTTGACCAGATCCTGCACGGCGACATCACCATCGGTGAGGGCGGACAGCTCATCGCCCAGACGCCCGAGGGCGTCGACACTTTCAAGGTCGGCCAGACCCCGCAAGGCGACTGGGGCGTGTTCATCCGTCGGGCCTCCGGAACGCGTGCCCTCACGGTCGGCGACGACATCCTCGAAGAGGATCAAATGATCCGCATATGGAGCCGCGACAAGGAGCGCCCGACTCCAATCCTCATGGATGACGCGTTCTCCGACCGCTTCCTCG
Source organism: Streptomyces sp. NPDC054932 (assembly GCF_053610205.1). Lineage (NCBI taxonomy): Bacteria > Bacillati > Actinomycetota > Actinomycetes > Kitasatosporales > Streptomycetaceae > Streptomyces > Streptomyces sp. NPDC054932. The sequence goes on from NZ_JBSGXU010000001.1 coordinate 96,629, forward strand.
GTCGGCCCATGCTGCCGATTCAGCTCCACCCCACCGAGCGGCAGAACACAGCGCTCACCACCTATCAGCCGGCGTGGTGGGGTTCAGGCCCAGCAACGCACGCGGTCGCCGAGATCGAACTGTTCACCTACGCCAACACTGGCGGCGGGCAGGTCAAGGTCACCATGCGGCCCGAGGGTGGAACCGCGATCACGGTCGCCGAGTACGACTGTCCGGCCGGTCAGTGGACCAACAAGTTCATTCAGCAGCCCATGCACGACATCGAGTTCATGCAGTGGGTCGAGTGGATGGTCGAGCACCGCAACAAGGAAGCCGGCCGCGACGTCGAGACGCGCCTCTACTCGGCGCTATACCGGCACACCTACAACCCCGAAGAGGCTCCCCGCGTGCCGACCCGAACCCCGACGGCCGCAGCCACCGCGCAGCGGGGAACGGGCCCCGCGGGAAGCGAGACGCCGACCGAACGGCAGAAGCCCACACCCGCGCGCGCTCCGTCCGGGCTGCGCACCCTCGAGGACTAAGGAGGGCGCCCCCTGCTGCCCGCATCCATCCCGACCGTGATCGTCCGGGCGAGGTTCCTCGCTCCCAACGGCACCCCGTTGTCGGGCTCGCTTGTCTTTCGCGCGCCGGCGACGCTCACATTTCCCGCGGCCGACGTCATCCTCGGCGGCCCGGTAACCGTTCAGCTCGACGCACAGGGCGGCGTCGAGGTCACTCTGCCCGCCACCGACGCACCCGACATGGAACCGAGCGGGTGGGCGTACATCGTGACCGAGCAGCTCTCGGGAATCCCCGTGGGCCGCTCGTACAACATCCTGTTGCCCCGGGTGCAGCCCGAGGTCGACCTCGCCGACATCGCCCCCACTGACCCGAGCAAGCCGAACTATGTCGGCGTACCGGGCCCCCAAGGCGAGCAGGGCGAGACCGGTCCCCCTGGATCGCGGATCTACAGCGGTACCACCGCCCCGGGCGCCGCCCTCGGCGTCGATGGCGACCTCTACGTGCGGTACGAGACGACGACGTTCCTCGGCGTCACCTCGACGACCGTTTCGACGTGGCAGCGGACTGCCGGCGCGTGGACGCAGTTCGGCGGCGACGTCCGCGGCGCAGCGTGGTACCTGAACAACACGACCACGCCGAGCACCTCGACGCGCCCGGGCGACCTGCTGCTGCGCACCGATACCGGCGACGTCTGGCAGCGGACCGCTAGCGGTTGGGGGACGGCGGTCGGCAACCTGAAGGGCCCGAAGGGCGACCGGGGCGACGTCGGCCCGACCGGCCCGGGCGGCGTCGTCCAGTCCGTCAACGGCAAGAGCGCCGCCTCGATAACCCTCACCGCCGGCGACGTCGGCGCCCTCGCCACCACCGCGGCCGGCACCGCGAACGGCGTCGCCACCCTCGGCGCCGACGGAAAGGTACCCGCCGCGCAGCTCCCGACGAGCTCGGGCGGCGCGGTCGCCTCGGTTAACGGAAAGACCGGCACGGTCGTCCTCACCGCGGCCGACGTCGGCGCGCTCGATCAGACCGCCGGCGACGCTCGGTACGTGCAGCCTGCCGGCATACCCGTGACCTCGGTCGCGGGCAAGACCGGCGCGGTCGCGCTCGTCGCCGCAGACGTCGGCGCCGAGGCAGCCGGTACCGCCGTCCTGCTCACCGGTGCGCAGACTGTCGCCGGCGCCAAGACGTTCAGCAGCGTGCCGTCGAGCTCGGCCGCGCCAACCACCGACAACCACCTCGCGCGAAAGTCCTACGTTGACGCCCTCGGCGGGGGCGAATGGCGCGCGTCCGACCTCGGTCTGCTGACATGGGCGTTCGACCCTGCCCTCGGGCACTCCGCCCCGCTCTACCCGGGATCGGGCCCGATCCGAGTCACCGCGGTATATCTGCGCTCGGCGGCTTCCGTGACCCGGATCGTGTGGCACTTCGGCGGGTACGCCGGCGGTCTCACCACGGGATCGTGGGCAGCGCTCTACAACTCGGCCGGAACACGCGTCGCGCAGACCGCGGACCTGTCGACCGCGGGCGCCGAGCCCGCCGAGGTCCACAACGCCGGCGGGGCGACAGTCTCAAGCCCGCTTACCGCCGCCTACTCCGCCGCGGCCGGCCTGTACTACGTCGCGTGGCGATTCCAGTACAACACCACCACCGGCGACGGCCCGATGATGCTCGTCGCCGAGAGCTCGTTCAGCGCGCCGCCCAACGTGTTCGGGCTGAACAACGTCCGCCGCTTCGGGTCCTACCCGACCGGCGCCGCGACCGCGCCGGCCTCGATCACCCTCGGCTCGATGGAGAACGGCAGTAACCGTTTCTGGACGGGGCTCGCGTAGATCGCCGCCCCGCTACACCGACGCCCCGCGCCCATGTGGCCCGGGGCTTTTTCTATGCCCGGAGGGCCCTTTGCAGTTCATCACCCGCGCCCAGTGGGGCGCCCGCCCGTCCCGATACGCGCTCACCTCCATAGGCAGCACCCGGGGCGTGAAGATCCACTATGAGGGCACGTACGTGCCCGAGTCCCTCGGCCGCCCGGACGCGCACGGGCAGTGCGCCGCCCGCGTCCGCTCGATCCAGGCGAGCCACCTCGCCAACCGGGAAGAGGACTATTCCGACGTCGCGTACAACGCGCTCGTCTGCCCGCACGGTTACGTGTTCGAGGGCCGCGGCGCGCACCGCAAGACCGGTGCGAACGGCACGGCGGCGCTGAACGTCGGGCACTACGCGGTGTGTGCGCTGCTCGGCAGCTCGGGACTGACCGAGCCGACCGACGCGCAGCTCGCCGGCCTCCGCGACGCGGTCGAGTGGCTGCGCCGCGACGGCGACGCCGGCGACGAGATCAAGGGGCACCGCGACGGACACCCGACCGCGTGCCCCGGCGGCCCGCTGTACGCATGGGTGCAGCGCGGCGCCCCGCGCCCCGGTGGCGGGGGCGGCACCGGCACGCCGGCGCAGAAGTACGAGCCGTTCCCGGGCGCCGACTGGTTCAAGCGCAACCCGCGGTCGCCGATCGTGACCGCCATGGGTCGCCGGCTCGTCGCCGAGGGCTGCTCGGCCTACCGCGAGGGTCCCGGCCCGCAGTGGACCGAGTCCGACCGGCAGAGCTACGCCCGGTGGCAGCGGCGCCTCGGCTACCGCGGCGACGACGCCGACGGGTGGCCCGGCCGCACGAGCTGGGACGCGCTCAAGGTCCCCAACGTCTGATCACCCCACCCTCGCCGCGCCCGCACCGACCGCGGGCGCGGCGCCCCTTCACGAAAGAGGAACCCCGTATGACCGACGCATCCCGCCGTACCCTCCGCACGCTCGTGCAGACCACGCTTGCGCTCGCCGTCCTGCTGCCCGCCATCGTCGACTCGTCCGGCATCCCCGCCACCCTGCCGTGGGTCGCCGCCGCGCTCGCCGTCGCCGGCGGTACCGCCCGCGTCATGGCTCTGCCCGGTGTGCAGGCCCTGCTCCCGTCGTGGTTGCGCACCACGCAGCACCGCGACGACGAGCTGCTCGCCCTCGACCGCGACCGGGACGGGCGCCCGTGACCGACCCTTCCCCGTCCGATGTCGCCCTCGAACTTGAGCGGCTGCGCGGTGTCGTCGAGGCGGGATTTGCCCGCCTCGACGGGCAGCTCGCCCTCGTCGTGCAGCGCGGCGATCAGGTCGACCGGCAGCTCGCCGACCACGAGCAGCGCCTCGACGCACTCGAAAAAACACGGTGGCCGCTCCCGAGCGTGCTCGCGCTCGTCGCCGTGATCGGCCTCGCCCTCACGCTCTGGCAGAACGCCGCCGCCGCCCGCTGAAAGCAACGCGCCCCCCGCAGACCGGCCTCGGCCGGCCCGCGGGGGGCGCCTTCGTCGTTACGCCGCGGCGACGAGTTCGCGGGCGCGCTCGTTGAAGTCCGCGACGAGCCGATGCGTGCCGAACGGCTGCATACGCCGCTGCAAGTCCTGAACAGCTTCGATGCAGCGCGAACTCTTGACCTGTCCCGACAGCGACAGCGTTCGCAAGCCAGCCGCGTGCGCTGCTTCCAAGTCGCGCCGCTGCAAGTGCGTGACTGCGAGCGCTGCCTGTGACATCGCGCCGCGCCGGGCTCGCCGCTGCTTACGCGCATGGTCGATGGACCGGCGTGCGTGTTCCTCGGCGCTCGCCGGATCGTCGATGTCTCGGAACGTGTTCGCGTGCTCGCCATGCAGGTATGCGGCGTCGATGAACGTCGCCCACTCCTGTTCGGCCTCTGGTCGTACACGACTGAACGCGGTCTCAGATTGGGTCACGGCGTGCGCCGCCGACGTCTTGTCGCCGAGCTTGGCGAGGGCCCGCGCTTCCAATGCCCACAGGTCCGCCAGACACGCCGGAGAGGTCCCGTTACCGAGCCCGGCGCGCCCCGCCTGGGCCAGACGACGCCCCTCGGCGGGATTGCCGAGCAATGTCGCTTGGTCGGCCATGCCCGCGAGCACGTGGGCACCGAGGGCTGCGTTCTTTGATTCTTCGGCGAGTCGCAGCGACTGAATCAAGTACCGCTGCGCCGTGCCGTGCTCGCCGTTGTCGTAGGCCATCCACCCGAGCAGATACGTCTGCTCGGCCGCCGCCTCACACAGAGCCCGCCGCACTTCCTCAGTGTTGGTGCGACGCAGCAACGGATAGACATGCTGGTTCATGTACTCGGCCAGGATGAGACGGCCGGAGCCGCCCCCTTGAAGAACGTCCATTTTCTGGAACTCGCCGAACATGTTCCGTACAGCGCTGACGTCTTCCAGACGCACCCGCGGCCCCGCCTCTGGTTGCTGGTCAAGGGTGTTGAGTAGCCAGTCGCGGGACGGTCCAACGGCCGCCACCGCGGCGAACGGTGCTGCGGCCAAGAAGTTACGACGGTCCACGTCCGCCCTCCCCAAGTCGGTCACTGCTTCCACGGTAACCGCGAAGGACGAGCTGTAAATGAGCGAACGCTCGGCTGTCTGTCCTTCCCCGAGCCCGAGATCGTACGTAGTGACCCGGTATCCGAAGTGCGCCGAGAGGACGTCCGCGAGGATCTCGGGCACCGGGGGGCGCGGCTGATCACCAGCCAACCAGCGTCGTACGGTCGTCGCGTCTGGCGTGATGTGCGGCTGCCCCCAAGCGTGAGCTGCGGTTTTCACGCGACGGGCGAGTTCCTTACGGCTCATGCCGGACCGCGCGACCCAACGTTCGAGATCCTCGTTCGGATTCTTCATGGTGAGCCCTTACCCCTCGGACATGGGCGGTAGCGAAGTGACACCTTCCGCCACCCCTGACGACGGTACCGCTCGGCACGCTACCGCGGTTGCCTGTACGACGAACCGAGCAGCAAGCGGCGGGAGTTCAGCAATGGCGCACAACGTCGACGTTGGTACCGCGCGGGCCGGCGGCGAGTCTCGCCCCGCTCCGCGGGAAGCGAGCGGCTTACTCCTGCTGAGTGCCGGCAGCACGACGCGTCTACCGGTCCGAGGGGGTGCCGTATGTCTGAGGTGACACGCTGGTTTCCGCGTCATGCCGTCGCCGTGCCGGAGACGCGTACGTTCGTGCAGACCTCGCTAATGGCGGGTGGTATCACTGCCCCGAATCGGGTCGACGACGTCCTGCTCTGCGTGTCCGAGCTCACCACCAATGCTCTGAGGCACGGCACAGTCGGTAACGAGCAGTTCCTCATCAAGCTCAGTGAGGATGAGACTCGGTTACGTGTTGAGGTGCACGACCCGTCCCGTCGCCGCCCTCGCCTCCAGCATTCCGCGAGTGACGACGTCACCGGTCGTGGCCTGCTCCTGGTGAACGCGCTCGCCGACGGATGGGGAGTCGAGCCACGGGGGCACGGCAAGCTCGTATGGTGCGAGTTCAGGTTAGCGGCGCCGGCGATGCCGACAACTGCCGCGGGGGAGCCGTGTTGACCGCCGCCGAGCCGGCTCTGCCGGCGCCCGCCCCCGGACTGCTGGCCTCGGTCATTGTGATGACGTCGCTTGACGACACCCCGTTAGGGCACGTGGCATTCCTGCTCATCGCCCACCCGCCGGCGCGGCGTGGGGGCGAGACTCCCCTCACCATCGAGACGCAAATGCGGGGGCTCGGCGCCGCGCTTGGTCTCGCCACATCTTCCGAGCCGCTGCCGGACATCGGCCGCCGGCTTCGGATGCAAGGGAACCGAGCCGCAATTCTCGACGTCGGCCAGTGCGACTACATGCTGCGCGTGCCCGCGGGTTCCGGGGAGTGGGCGCGATTCGTCGCCAAGGGCGGACCCGTCGTGGTCGCCCTCGGTCTGGACGAGTTGGCCCCAGGATCAGACCGCGCCAAGGTCGAGGAGTACCTCGCCGCTTCCGCTGTCGCCGATCGGCTGCTCTTGGGCAAGACCTATGTAGCGGCCCCGTCCGGAAGATGGGTGCGCGACCGGCAGGGCGGCACGGCATGAACGTGACCACCCTCCGCCCGCGGCTATCCGAGTCCGACGCCGTATTCCGCCCGTCCCGCCGTGACATCGACCCGGAAACGGGACAGCCGGAATCGCGCGCTCTTTGGGATCGCCACGACTGGCAGCTCGGCACCTGCTGGCTCTGGTGCGGGTTCATTGAGACCGAGGTGACTTGGCTCGGCCCCGTCCAGTCCAGCGGCATACACGCCGATCTGTACGCCTGCCGAGGCTGCCTATACCGCCTCGACCAACTCGTGCTGCTCACCAACCTTCGGAAGGACAGCCCGAGTTCCAAGACTCCCGCCCCCGTCGGCGACGCGTTCAATCCGCCGGCGGGGGCGGGGCGCCATCGCAAAACACAACCCACTCACTGAGCGGAAGGACCGCGATGTTCAACTACGCCGACCGAATCCCGACCGGTAGCCCGTTGCCGCAGGGGCACCTCACGCCGGCCCCTTGGGGACTGCGCCGACTGGCGCCGTACCCGGCCGCCGATGCGCCCGGGCACGTCCGCGTCGAGCTCAACCCGGTTACTCAGATGGGCCGCTACTTCGACCCCGCCGGCGTCGTCGTCATGTCCCCCGGCCACGGCACCAGCAGCGGCACGAACCCGTCGACCGGTACCTCGCCCGACGGCACGGGCAGCGCCACGGACACGGACACCGGGAACGACACCGACCAGTGACACAGGATGCCCGCCCGGTCATGGTCGTCACCAACCTTGAGGACCCGACCGCGGATCTCGTGATCGCCGAGCTGCACGACCGGGGCGTCCCGGTCGTGCGGCTCGACTCCGGAGACTTCCCCGCCACCCTGTCTTGCTCCGCCCACATCGGTGGAGAACTGACACGGTGGGGCGGAAGCGTCGTGACGCAAACTCGCGTCGCCCAACTCGGCGCCGTTCGGTCCCTGTACTACCGACGACCGTCCGGGTTCGCGTTCCCCCATCTCGACGAGCAAGACGCACGCTTCGCCGTCGCACAGGCCCGCTACGGGCTCGGCGGTGTGCTCGCGTCCCTGCCCGACTGCCTGTACGTCAACCATCCGAACCGCATCGGCGACGCCGAGTACAAGCCCGCCGGCCTCGCCGCCGCCGCGGCGGCCGGATTTAAAGTGCCGCCTACCCTGATCACGAACGAGCCCCAGGAAGCGCGAGCGTTCATCAAGGAGCATGGGCCTGTCATCTTCAAGCCCCTGTCGGCGCCTCTCTACCTCCGTGAGGGTGTCTCGCAGACCGTGACGGTGGCTGAGGTCAGCGCGGACGAGATCGACGACTCTGTCGCGGGCACCATGCACCTGTTTCAAGCACGCATCGACAAGACCGCCGACGTTCGGGTGACGGTGGTCGGTGAGCGCATCTTCGCCGTCCGCATCGACTGCGATCTGCTCGACTGGCGCACGGACTACAGCACCCACACCTACAGCGTCATCCCGACGCCGCCCGAGGTCGAGCGCGCGATCTTCGCGTACCTTCGGCACTTCGGGCTCGTCTTTGGCGCCTTCGACTTCGCCCTCACGCACGACGAGTGGACTTTCATCGAGTGCAACCCGTCGGGCCAATGGGCGTGGATGGAACCGCCAACGGGCCTGCCCATGACTGCGGCCCTGGCTGATCTTCTGGAACGAGGAACCCATGCCACCCGATGACTCCAACAGCACCGCCGCAAAGCTGCGGCAGCAGCTCGCCGGCCAGCTCGCCGCCGGCGGATGGTTGCGCACGCCCGAGTGGCGAGCAGCCGTTGAGCACGTGCCCCGGCACGAGTTCCTGACCCGGTTCTACACCGAGGCACTGAACCCCGGGGTCACCACCTGGACGCCGATCAGCGCTGATCTTGTCGGGGGCGACGAGTGGTTGACGATCGCCTACAGCGACCAGACGCTCGTTACGCAGTTCGACGAGCACCCGGTCGACTGGAGCGAGCCGAGGCCCGTCAGCAACGCGAGCCCGACGTCGTCCTCGACGCTCCCCTCGCTCGTCGTGCGCATGTTGGAAGACCTCGACGTGCGCGACGACATGGCCGTGCTCGAACTGGGCACGGGCACCGGGTACTCGACCGCTCTCCTGTGTCAGCGGCTCGGCGACAAGAACGTGACGTCGGTCGAGACGGATCACGACGTTGCCGATCGGGCCCGTATCGCGCTCGCGGGGTGCGGGTACTACCCGCGGCTGGTGACCGGCGACGGTCAGCTCGGCCACCCGGGGCCCGCGCCGTACGACCGGACGATCGCAACCTACGGCGTCCGCAGCGTTCCTTCGGCGTGGGTTGAGCAGACCCGGGCCGGTGGTCTGATCGTGACCACGCTGCGGGGGTGGATGCGGTCCCTCGGGCTCGTTCGGCTCACGGCGGAGGGGAACGGAAGGGCAGAGGGCCCGTTCATCGCGGCGGACCCGAGCTTCATGATCGCAAGGCAGCAGAGCGCGCCGGCGAGCATGGGAATGATCCCCGCACCGGACCAGGGCGAGACCCGCGAGACGCCGTTCGGCCGCGAGCTGCTGTCCATGCCCGACAGTGGATTCGTGGCACAACTCGCCATGCCGAGCGTGCGCTACTTCACCATGCCCGATGAGAGCGGCGTCGAGCACACATACGTGCTCGACGCCGAGAACGACTCGTACGCCGTTCTCACACAGCGGGGGCCCGGTGAGTGGTCTGTACGGCAGGGCGGCCCATCCGCCCTGTGGGACAACCTCGAAGAAGCGCTGCACCTGTGGCACGCGGCCGATTCCCCACCCCCGACAGGGTTCGGCGTGACAGTGACGCCGAACGAGCAGCGAGTGTGGCTCGGTTCCTCCGACGGGCCGAGTTGGACCCTGCCCAAGTGAGACCCCGCCCGCCTGTCACCCACCCGTGAGGGTGGCGGGTGGGCGGCTACTCGCTTGCGCTGCGATCGAGGACGAATGTGCCGCGCTGCGGCACGGTGTGCACGTATCCCTTGTCGCGCAGGTACTCGACGGCGTGGCGCGCGGTATCACGGGCGACGCCGAACTCAGCCTTCATGGCTGACTCGGAGGGAATGCGCCGCCCGACCGCTAGCTTTCCGCTCTCGATGTCCGCGATCACGAATTGCGCGATCTGCATATAGACCGGAGTCGCCGACTCGTGGTCGACCTCGCGCACTGGTCCCTCGCTCACTGCCATGCCTTGAGGGTAGACAACGGGCCACATCCCCGAGCGTCACCAGTCGTTGCCGTACGTAGGTAGACGAGGGTAGACAAGTTGGCTACGGTCATCAACGACAGAGCCCCGGCGACCGCGTAGGACCGGTCACCGGGGCGTGAGCGTCACCAGCTATCGAGGAGCTGACGACATGCGCGACCTTATCGCCCCCCTGTACCCGTTGCTATGGCTGCTGTGGGCCGCCCCCTTACTCGTGCTTGCCTTCCGCACCAGGAAGCCGGGCCGGCACTCCGCCGCCCACTTCACGACGCAGCCCACCCCCGTCGAGCTCTCCCCTTCCATCTGGCTCAAGCCATGGACGACACCGCCCTCGCCGCACATCGCCGAGCGAAACGAACCGTTCGAGGATGAGCTGCCCGACGTGATCCGCCCATACGTTGCAGGCTTCCCCCCGCCTCGAACCGAGCAGGAATGGCAGCGCGAGCGGTGCCGAGCAGCAGCGTTCGCAGCAGCAGGCAAGGAATACCCGTACAGCTATCCCGGAGCGCCGATCCCCGCGGGCGCCGCCCTGTGACCCCCGCCGTCTGCTGCGGTTGCCACCGCGACACCACCGCCCCGATTCCGGTGAGATCAATCGAGCGCCAAAGCGGCGCCCCCGTCACGGTGTCGGCGTGCCCTGACTGTGCCCCTCTGTACTCACCCGCCCCGACCGCGGGCGAACACATCAGGCGCCAAGGGCTCTGAACACCAGCAGGCCCCGCCCGGATCGCTCCGGGCGGGGCCTCGCGCTCGCCACACCTATCCCTCAGCGCCGGACGGCGACTCGGAAGCCACCGCGACGCCGAGGTGCCGGTGCAAGTCGTACCGCGACACCTTGTACGCCCGCCCATGGCGCAGGACCCGCACCGGATACCGGTTGGTCCGCGCGAGGTGATACCCGGTCGTTCGGCCGAGGTGCAGCGCCCGATTAGCGGTCTCCAGCGGGACCGCGACGGGAAGGGTCATCAGCTCGTCGTGTGTCATCCCCTGCTCTGTGCTGCTCATCATCTGCCCCCTGTGACATCGGTGTGCACGTCGGCCCGATGGTGCCGAGTAGTGCTAGATCAGCAACGTACGATCAAGACTGGCGCTTTGCAACCGACAAAGCTAGCTTTGCAATATGCACACCCACCAGACAGCGGGCGATGTCGTCGCCGCACAGATCCGCCGGCACCGCGAGCGCCTCGGCATGAACCGGCACGAGCTCGCCGCCGAGTGCGCCCGCCTCGGGCGCCCCGACATCACGTACGCCGTACTCGTCAGCATCGAGACCGGCCGAGCCAGCGGCGGGGGCAAGAAGCGCCGTCCGGTGGACGTCGACGACTTGTTCGTGCTCGGCCTCGCTCTCGCCACTCCGCCATTGCTCCTGATGCTCCCGCTCGGGAGCGAGGACACGGTGCCGACCGTTCCGGCCGCCGACCCGCGCGACCCATACACGGTGTGGCAGTGGATGACCGGCGAGGCGACGCCAACGCTCGAGGGCCCCCTCGACGGGCGGTACGTCCCCGACTCCCGACAGATCGCCGGGACAGGGCAGACGTGGGCCGCCGCATGGGCGACAGCGGCCTATCCGGTCTCGCTGTACCCCGAACTCGCACGGCGTCGCGAAACGGCCCACAAGGCCCGGCTACGCGCCGCGCTCGATCCATCCGCACAGACCGAGTACGTCGACCGCCTCGACGAGCTCGCGCAGATCGTCAACGACATGCACCGCGCGAGCCTCACCGTCCCTGCCCTGCCAACCGAGTTGGGCAAGGACTTGAGTCGGCTCGGCCTGCTTGACCATCCCGACCAGATCAACCCGAGAGGTACTGAGTGACCGCGAAAGGCACAACGACGAAACGCTGCTACTGCCGCGACAAGGCCGGTAAGCCGCTGGGCAGTTCCTGCCCCAAGCTCAAGCAGCGCGCGCACGGCGTGTGGTCGATCCGGCAGGAACTGCCGCCGACCAAGGACGGCGACCGTCGACTCTTCCGCCGCGCCGGATACGACACGCAGACCGAGGCGCAGGCAGACCTCGACAAGGTTCGCGCCCTGCTGAACATCGCCGACAAGGACGACAAGGACGGTCGCGCCCGCCTCGGCGACCTGCTCGAGTCCGTCGGCGCGACCAAGGAAGCGATCCCCGACTACGACGAGACCAAGCGCAAGTTCGGCACCGGCCAGTCGCTCACGCAGCACATGACCGTTGCCGAGTGGCTCGACCTGTGGCTCGCCGGCAAAAAGGCACTGCGTAAGAGCGGACACGACCGGTACGAGCTCGACATCCGGTGCCACTTGCGCCCCCGGATCGGGCACATTCGTCTCGACCGCCTCACTGTGCCGCACCTCGACGCCATGTTCGAGGGCATCGCCGAGACGAACATCGAGATCACCGAGGCGAACACCACACGTCGCGCTGCGGTCGCCGAGCTCAAGACGATTCCTTGGAAGGGGGGAGAGAACCGCGCACGGCGTAAGGCCATGCGTGAAGCTATCGACGCCATGCCGCCGTTTCGGCGGATCACCGGGCCCTCGACGCAGCAGCACATCAGGGCGACGCTGCGGGCCGCGCTGAACACGGCGATAGCCCGAGGCTCGATCACGTTCAACGCCGCGCAGCACGTCGAGCTCGTCGCGGCCAAGCGGCCGAAAGCGATGGTGTGGACCGACGAGCGCATCGCCGAGTGGCTGCGGACCGGCGAGAAGCCGAGCGCTGTCATGGTGTGGACGCCCGAGCAGGCGGGCGCGTTCCTCGACTTCCTCGCCGACTTCCGGCACCGGCTGCTGCCGTTGTTCCACCTGATCACGTTCCGGGGTCTGCGCCGCGGCGAGGCGTGCGGCGTCCGGTGGTCCGACTACAACACGGGCACGGGCGAGCTCACGGTCGCGACACAGCTCGTGCAGGACGGTTGGGAAGTCGTCGAGTCGGCGCCCAAGACGGACAGCGGCGAGCGGATCATCTCGCTCGACGAGTACACCGTCGAGGTGCTCGAAGCGCACCGGGCCAAGCAGGGAGCCGAGCGCCTCGAATGGGGCGAGGCGTGGCAGGACACGGGCCGGATGTTCACCCAGGAAAACGGCGAGTGGATTCATCCCGGGTGGTTGACCGACCAGTTCGAGCGGCTCGTCGAACTGTCCGGTCTGCCGCCGATCCGGCTTCACGATCTGCGGCACGTCGCCGCCTCGCTCATGCTCTCCGCCGGCGTCGACGTCAAGATCGTGTCCGAGACGCTCGGCCACAGCGACAGCCGCATCACGCGGGACATCTATCAGTCGGTCATGCCCAAGGCTGCACGCGATGCCGCCGAGGCAACGGCCGCCATGGTGCCGAGGGGTGCCGTACGGCGGCCCGTTCAGGTCGCCGCTCCGGTCGAGGATGCGGTCGAGGTCACACCGGTACCCGCTCAGCAGAATGGGCACGCAATGGGCACGCAGGACGGCGCGAAGATCATCGCGTTCCGCCCTCGATTGGTCCGGGCATGAAAAAACCCCAGGTCACGGCGAGTGAGTCCTGGGGGTTCTACAGAGCCGCCTTCGGGATTCGAACCCGAGACCTACGCATTACGAGTGCGTTGCTCTGGCCAACTGAGCTAAGGCGGCACCGCTGGTCAGACAAGTGTTCCCTCGGAAGGGGGCGCTCATCAGCAGCGGCGCCAAGTCTACAGGGTGTCGAGGGGTGCCCCGAACCGGGTTGTGGCGGACGCCCGGCGGCTGCGGCGGGCTACCAGGACAGGCGCGGGTCCTGGGCGTGCTCGGGTGAGTGCTCCGGCCGGGGATCTGCTCGAACCGGCCGCTCCAGGTGCGCGTGTCGTCGTACCGCGTCAGCGGCTCCATCACCTCGTCCTCGTACCGGGCCGGCACGATGATCTGCGCCGTTCTGCTCATGGCCGCACGACATCGTGCGCGGATCACCCGGGCGAAACGGTTTGGCGGGCCGGCGGTCTCAGCACTTCTTGCCGTCCTGCGGGGCCTTGCCCTCCAGCAGGTAGCGGTTGATCGCGGTGTCGATGCAGTCGCTGCCGCGGCCGTACGCGGTGTGGCCGTCGCCGTCGTACGTGAGGAGGCTGCCCGACGCGAGCTGGCTGGCCAGCGCCTGCGCCCACTTGTACGGGGTCGCCGGGTCGCGGGTGGTGCCGACCACCACGATCGGCGCGGCGCCCTTCGCGCTCAGCTCCTTCGCCCTGCCCGTGGCCTTCACGGGCCAGTACGTGCAGTTCAGCGAGGCCCAGGCCAGGCCCGCGCCGAACACCGGGGAGGCCTTCTCGAAGGAGGGCAGGGCGACGTCGACGGCCTCCGGGCCGCTGAAGGCCGGGGGCTGGTCGAGGCAGTTGACGGCGGCGTTCGCGAACATCAGGTTCGCGTACTTGCCGTCCGCATCGCGCTCGTAGTAGCTGTCGGCCAGGCTCAGCAGGCCCGATCCGTCGCCGTTCATCGCCGAGGTGAGTGCCTCGCGCAGCTGCGGCCAGGCACTCTCGTCGTACAGCGCAGCGATCACCCCGGTCGTCGCCAGGGACTCGCCCAGCGGGCGAGCCGGATCGCCGGTCCGTACGGGCTGCGCGTCGACCTTGCGGAAGAACTCCTTCAGGCGCGCCGCCACCGCATCCGGGCCGCCCTTGCCCAGCGGGCAGTCGGGCTGCTTCGCGCAGTCCTTGGCGAAGGAGGTGAAGGCGGTCTCGAAGCCCGCCGTCTGGTCCCGGTTCAGTTCGAGCGCGGGCCGGGTGGGGTCCATCGCCCCGTCCAGGACCAGCCGGCCGACCCGGTCGGGGAAGAGATCCGCGTACGTCGCCCCCAGGAAGGTGCCGTACGAGGCCCCGACGTAATTGAGCTTCTCGTCGCCGAGCACCGCGCGCAGCAGGTCCATGTCCCGGGCGGCGTCGACGGTGGAGACGTGCGGCAGGACCCGCTCCGAGTTCGTCCGGCAGGCGGCCGCGAACTCCTTGAAGGCGGCCACCAGCTCGGCCCGCTCGGCCTGGGTGTCCGGTGTCTGGTCCACCTGGGTGTACTTGTCCATGGCCGGGCCGTTCAGACACTCGACCGGGCTGCTGCGTTCCACCCCGCGCGGGTCGAAGGAGACCATGTCGTACTGGGCGCGCACCGCCGCGGGGTAGCCGATGCCCGCGTACGCCTGGAGGTAGCCGATGCCGGAGCCGCCCGGGCCGCCCGGGTTGACCATCAGCGAGCCCAGGCGCTTGCCGGGGCCGGTGGCCGCACGGCGCGACACGGCGATGTCGACGTCCTGGCCGGAGCCGGGGTTCGCGTAGTCCAGCGGGGCCTTCATCGTGGAGCACTGGAATCCGGGAACACCGCAGTCGCGCCAGGTCAGCTTCTGCTCGTAGTACGGGCGCATCGCGGCCGCGTCCGGGGACGGCTGCGCCGACGGCGCCGCGGACTCCGGAGTGGAGGACGCGGCGGCCCTCGGTTCCCCCGACCCGCCCGGGGTGCACCCGGAGAGCAGCAGCCCGGCGGCTGCGATCACGGTCCCGGTGGTACGCAGGAGGCGAGTGGTGTCCATCCATGGAGCGTACGTCCTGCCGGGGGACACGCAGAGGTCGCTCGGGACCGGACGGCCGCACGCCTTCCGTGGCCCCCGCCGGGCGGGGCACGGACCGGGCACTACCCGGCCCCGGCGGCCGGTCCGCCCGTACGGGTGAAGCCGTCAACCGGGAGTGGACCGCCGACCGGCAGCGCCGGCAGCGGCCGGCCCGTGGTCAGCCCGCGCGCAGCGACATCGTCATCGCCTCGACCGCGAGGAGCGGGGCGACATTGCGGTCGAGGGCGTCCCGGCAGGCGATGATCGCCTCGATCCGGCGCAGGGTCCGCTCGGGGCCCGAGGCGCGGGCGATCCGGTCCAGGTCGGGCCGTATCTCCTCATTGGCGATGGCCACGGTCGAGCCGAGCTGCAGGGCCAGCACGTCGCGGTAGAAGCCGGTGAGGTCGGTCAGCGCCAGATCGAGGGTGTCGCGCTGGGTCCGGGTGCGGCGGCGCTTCTGCCGGTCCTCCAGCTCCTTCATCACGCCCGCCGTGCCGCGCGGCATCCGGCTGCCCGCCCCGGCACCCGCACCGAGCGCGGTGCGCAGCTCCTCGGTCTCCTTGGTGTCGACCTCCTCCGCGACCTGCTTGGCGTCCTCCGCGGCGGCGTCGACCAGCTCCTGCGCGGCCTTCAGGCAGGCGCCCACGTCATCGACGCGCAGCGGGACCTTCAGCACGGCGGCGCGGCGGGCCCGGGCGGACTCGTCGGTGGCGAGCCGGCGGGCCCGGTCGATGTGCCCCTGGGTGGCCCGGGCGGCGGCCGCCGCGACGGCGGGCTCGATGCCATCGCGCCGGACCAGCACCTCGGCGACGGCCTCGACGGACGGGGTGCGCAGCGTCAGGTGCCGGCAGCGGGAGCGGATGGTGGGCAGCACGTCCTCCAGCGAGGGCGCGCACAGCAGCCACACCGTCCGCGGAGCGGGCTCCTCCACGGCCTTGAGGAGCACGTTGCCGGCGCCCTCGGTGAGGCGGTCGGCGTCCTCCAGGACGATGACCTGCCAGCGGCCGACGGCCGGGGAGAGCTGGGCCCGGCGGACGAGGTCGCGGGTCTCCTTCACACCGATCGACAGCAGATCGGTGCGGACGATCTCCACATCGGCGTGCGTGCCGACGACGGTGGTGTGGCAGCCGTCGCAGAACCCGCAGCCCGGCTCACCGCCGAGGGCGCGGTCGGGACTGGTGCACTGCAGGGCGGCCGCGAAGGCCCGGGCGGCGGTGGACCGCCCGGAGCCAGGCGGTCCGGTGAACAGCCAGGCGTGGGTCATCTTGGACGCCGCGGGCGGCGCGGTCCCGTCCGTGACGGCCGTGACCAGCGCGTCGGCATCGCGGGCGGCGGCGGCCAGCTGCTTCTGGACCCGCTCCTGTCCCACCAGGTCGTCCCATACGGGCATCCCGCCCACCACCTTTCACTCTCCGTGCACCCATTGTGGCGGGCGCCGCTGACAATCCGGTCCGGACCGGGCCCGGCCCCGCCCCGGGGTCAGCGGCGGCGGCGCGGTCCGCCTTCGCCCTCGTCGCCGTCCTCGTCGTCCCGGTGGCGACCGAGCAGCTCGTCCGCCAGCGTCGGCAGATCGTCCAGCGGGGTCTCCTCGGCCCAGTCCGGCCGGGCGCGGCGCGGCCGGCCCTCGTCGTCGAGGACGGGGAGCTCCCGCGTCCGGTCGTTGCCGGAGTCCCGGAAGATGCCCGACGGGACCCGGTCGGCCGGGTTCTCCTCCGGACGCTGGGCCGTCGGCCGCGTGGCGGACCGGGTGGACCTGGCCTGACCGGTACCGCTGTCCTGCGGCTTCTGCGGGGCCTGCTGGGACTGCGGGGCCTGCTGGGGCTGCTGGGCGGCAGGTCGTACGGGCGGCAGTACGGCCGTCTCGTCCGTCGCGCGGACCGGCGGCAGCACCGTGGTCTCCGCGACGGACGCCGGGTCGATCTTCGGCACGGGCACGGTCTGGGTGACGTCGTCCGGCTGGACGACCCGCTTGACCGGCTTGGCCATCGGGGTCTCCACCGTCACCGCGTCATCCGGGTGCGGCGCCGACTGCGGCTCCGGCTCCGGCTTCTTGGTCATGCCGACCTTGGGCGCGGGAGCAGGGGCAGGGGCAGGAGCAGGGGCCGGTGCGGGCGCCGCGGCGACCGCAGCAGCCTCCGCAGCCGCCGCAGCGGCCTTCGCCGCCGCCTCGGCCTCCACCAGCCGGCGAGCCTCCTCGGCCTTCAGCAGGGCCTCCTCGGCCCGCCGCTGCTTCTCCAGCCGCCGCTCCTCGGCCTCGGCCCGCAGCCGGGCCTCCTCCTCGGCCTGTCGGCGCAGCCGCTCGGCCTCCGCCGCGCGCGCCTTCTCCTCGGCCTCCGCGCGCAGTCGCTCGGCCTCGGCCCGGGCCCGGGCCTCCTCCTCGGCGCGCAGCCGCTCCTCCTCCGCCCTGCGGGCGGCCTCGGCCTCGGCCTTGATCCGTGCTTCCTCGGCCTCGCGGGCCCTGCGGGCCTCCTCCTCGGCGCGCAGCCGCTCTTCCTCCGCCTTGCGCGCGGCCTCTTCCTCGGCCCTGCGCCGCGCCTCCTCCTCGGCGAGGCGCCGCGCCTCCACCTGGGCGGCCACTTCGGCCTCCGAGAGCGGAAGCATCCGGTCCAGGCGGTGCCGTACGACCGTGGTCACCGAATCCGGGTCCTGGCCCGCGTCGACCACGAGGTAGCGACCGGGGTCGGACGCGGCGAGCGTCAGGAACCCGGACCGCACCCGCTGGTGGAATTCCGCCGGCTCCGACTCCAGCCGGTCCGGTGCCTCCGTGAACCGCTCCCGCGCCGCCTCCGGCGACACGTCGAGCAGCACGGTCAGATTCGGGACGAGTCCGTCGGTGGCCCAGCGCGAGATCCGGGCGATCTCCGTCGGGGAGAGGTCGCGGCCGGCGCCCTGGTAGGCGACCGAGGAGTCGATGTAGCGGTCCGAGATGACAACCGCGCCGCGCTCCAGGGCCGGGCGCACCACCGTGTCCACGTGTTCCGCGCGGTCGGCGGCGTACAGCAGGGCCTCGGCGCGGTTCGACAGACCGGCCGAGGAGATGTCGAGCAGGATCGAGCGGAGCCGCTTGCCGACGGGGGTCGCCCCGGGCTCCCGGGTCACCACGACCTCGTGGCCCTTGCCCCGTATCCAGTCGGCGAGCGCCTCGACCTGGGTGGACTTGCCGGCCCCGTCGCCGCCCTCCAGGGCGATGAAGAATCCGGTGGTGGAAGCCGCCTGTACGGGCTCCCCGCCGCGCAGCGCCTCCCGAAGGTCCCGCCGCAGCGGTACGCCCCGGCGGTCGTCGGCCTTCGTGAGCACCAGCACGGCGACGGGCAGCAGCAGCGCGCCGACCAGCATCAGGGTGAAGGCGGCTCCGCCGTGCGCGAAGACGACCTCGGCGCCGGTCAGCCGGTGTGGGCCGATCGCCGCGGCCAGGACGGGGGCGAGGACGGCGCCGAGCGCCACGGCCACGCGCACGGCCGCCTGCAGGTGCTCGGTGACCCGGGCCCGGCGGAACTCCTCGGTCTCCTGGTCCAGCAGGGTGTGGCCGGTGTTGGCCGCGACACCCGCGGCGATGCCGGCGAGCAGCGACAGGAACAGCACGGTCGCCATGTCCGGGACGAGCCCGGTCAGCAGCAGCGCGAGCCCGGTCACCGCTATGGCCAGGGCCAGCAGCCGGCGGCGGGACAGGGCGGGCAGCACCTTGCCGGCCTGGGTGGCGCGGATGCCCGTGGCGGTGCCGCCGACCAGCGCGAGGACGAACAGCGCGAAGGCGGCCGGACCGCCGCCCAGGTCGAAGGCGTGCAGTACGGACACGGCCACGGCGCAGGACACCGCTCCGGCGACCGCGGCGCAGCTCAGGACCAGAAGGGGGATGGCGCCGGTACGGCCCTTGTCGGGCCGGTCACCCGTCTTCGGGGCGCGCAGGCCCTCCAGCGGGGACCTCGGCCGCGGGGTCGCCCCGCCGGGCAGCACCAGCGGCAGCAGCAGCGAGACCGAGGCCGCGAAGAGGCCGGAGGCCACGTACGAGCCGAGCGCGGCCTGGTTCACCGCGAACCAGTCCACTCCGAGGCCGAGCGCCTTGCCGACCAGGGTCGCGGCGAGCAGCGCGGCCGCGGCGGCGGGGAGCGCCGCGAAGGCCGTGCGCAAGGTCAGCCGCCGCAGCGCGTCCAGGTGGTCCGGGAGCGGCCGTACGGTCGCCCCCTCCGGCGGCGGCGCGGGCAGCAGGGTGGGCGCCGCGCTCTCCTTGGCCAGGGTCCACAGCCGCTCGGCGGCGCCGGCGACGAACACGGTGGCCAGCAGCGCGGTGAGTGCGTGGGCCGGGATCCAGTCGAGCCACAGGGGGGCGACGACGAAGAGCCCGAGGCGGACCCCGTCGGCCCCGATCATGGTCCAGCGGCGGTCCAGCCTGCCGCCCGATCCCAGCAGCCCGGCCAGCGGGCCGAGGAGGACCGCACCGAAGAGCAGGGTGGCGAGGATGCGGACCGCGAAGACGGCGGCGACGGCCAGGGCCGCGCCGCGGTATCCGCCGCCGAAGGCCCCTTCCGAGGCCGCGGCCTGGAGGGCCAGCAGCACCAGCACCAGCAGGGCGAGGGCATCGCCGATGCCGCTCACCAACTGGGCGCTCCACAGCCGGCGCAGCCTGGGAGTGCGCAGCAGTGCGCGCACCGCACGCTCACGGGAATCCGCGGCTAGGGCTTCGTCGTAGGTGGGGTTCGCCGGGGCGGTCACGACCGCCGGCTGCTCGGCTCGCGTCATCCGCCCAGCCTATCCGCTGCACTATGCGGGTGCGGAAGCCTGTGGACGGGGCCGGGTGTGACCCCGGACCCATCTTTTTTCCGGTCTTTTTCCGGGAGCGGCCCGGCGCGGTTGCGGGGCTCTGCCCCGGACCCCGCGCCGCGGACGCCGGCGGGGCCGAAATCAGCCCCGCCGACGACGGGTTCGACTACTCTTCCGCGGCCGGTGCGGCGGCCGTCTTCTTGGCCGGGGCCTTCTTCGCCACCGTCTTCTTGGCGGTGGTCTTCTTGGCCGTCGTCGTCTTCTTCGCGGCAGCGGCCTTGGTCGCCGTCGCCTTCTTGGCCGGGGCCTTCTTGGCGGGGGCCTTCTTCGCCACCTTCTTGGCCGGGCCCTTCGCGCGCTTCTCCGCGAGGAGCTCGTAGCCCCGCTCGGGCGTGATCGTCTCGACGTCGTCGTCCCGCCGCAGCGTCGCGTTCGTCTCGCCGTCCGTCACGTACGGGCCGAAGCGGCCGTCCTTGACCACCACCGGCTTCTCGCTGACCGGGTCCGTGCCCAGCTCCTTCAGCGGCGGCTTGGCCGCGGCCCGGCCCCGCTGCTTGGGCTGCGCGTAGATCGCGAGGGACTCGTCCAGCGTGATCGAGAAGAGCTGGTCCTCGGTCTCCAGCGACCGCGAGTCCGTGCCCTTCTTCAGGTACGGGCCGTAGCGGCCGTTCTGGGCCGTGATCTCCACGTTCTCCGCGTCCACTCCGACCACGCGCGGCAGCGACATCAGCTTCAGCGCGTCGTCGAGCGTGACCGTGTCCAGGCTCATCGACTTGAAGAGCGAGGCCGTCCGCGGCTTGACCGCGTTCTTGCCCGTCTTCGGCGTGCCCTCGGGCAGGATCTCCGTCACGTACGGCCCGTAGCGGCCGGCCTTCGCGACGATCTCGTTGCCGCTGACCGGGTCCTTGCCGAGCTGGAAATCCCCGCTCGGCGCGGCGAGCAGCTCCTCCGCGTACGCGACCGTCAGCTCGTCCGGAGCCATGTCGGTCGGTACGTCGGCCCGCTGGTGGCCCTCCTCGGCCTTCTCGCCGCGCTCCACGTACGGCCCGTAGCGGCCGACGCGCAGCACGATGCCCTCGCCGACCGGGAAGGAGGAGATCTCCCGGGCGTCGATCGCGCCGAGGTCCGTGACCAGCTCCTTCAGACCGCCGAGGTGGTCCCCGTCGGCCGGCACGACCTCGGTCGCGTCCTCCGAGCCGAAGTAGAACCGCTTCAGCCACGGCACGGACTGGGCCTCGCCCCGCGCGATGCGGTCGAGGTCGTCCTCCATCTTGGCGGTGAAGTCGTAGTCGACGAGCCGCCCGAAGTGCGTCTCCAGCAGGTTCACCACGGCGAACGACAGGAAGGACGGCACGAGCGCCGTGCCCTTCTTGAAGACGTATCCGCGGTCGAGGATCGTGCCGATGATCGACGCGTACGTCGACGGACGGCCGATCTCGCGCTCTTCGAGCTCCTTGACCAGCGAGGCCTCGGTGTAGCGGGCCGGCGGCTTGGTCGAGTGCCCGTCCGCCGTGATCTCCTCGGCGGCGAGCGCGTCGCCCTCCGCGACCTGCGGCAGCCGCTTCTCGCGGTCGTCGAGCTCGGCGTTCGGGTCGTCCGCGCCCTCGACGTACGCCTTCATGAAGCCGTGGAAGGTGATCGTCTTGCCGGAGGCGGTGAACTCGGCGTCGCGCCCGTCCGAGGCGTGGCCGCCGATCTTCACGGTGACGCTGTTGCCGACCGCGTCCTTCATCTGGGAGGCGACGGTCCGCTTCCAGATCAGCTCGTACAGGCGGAACTGGTCGCCGGTCAGACCCGTCTCGGCCGGAGTGCGGAAACGATCACCCGAAGGACGGATCGCCTCGTGCGCCTCCTGCGCGTTCTTGACCTTGCCGGCGTAGACGCGCGGCTTCTCCGGCAGGTAGTCGGCCCCGTAGAGCTGGGTGACCTGCGCCCGCGCCGCCGACACCGCGGTGTCGGACAGCGTGGTGGAGTCGGTACGCATGTAGGTGATGAAGCCGTTCTCGTACAGCTTCTGGGCCACCTGCATCGTCGCCTTCGCACCGAAGCCCAGCTTGCGCGAGGCCTCCTGCTGGAGCGTCGTCGTACGGAAGGGGGCGTACGGGGAACGGCGGTACGGCTTGGACTCGACCGACCGGACGGCGAACGAGGTGTCGGCCAGGGCGGCGGCCAGAGCCCGGGCGTTCGCCTCGTCGAGGTGCAGCACCTCGCTCTTGAGCTGCCCGTTGGAGCCGAAGTCGCGGCCCTGCGCGACGCGCTTGCCGTCCACCGTGTTCAGGCGGGCGACCAGCGTGGACGGGTCGGAGGCGTCGCCGGCCCGGCCGGTGGAGAAGGTTCCGGTCAGGTCCCAGTACTCGGCGGTGCGGAAGGCGATGCGCTCGCGCTCCCGCTCGACGACGAGGCGGGTGGCCACCGACTGCACGCGGCCCGCCGACAGCTTCGGCATGACCTTCTTCCACAGGACCGGCGAGACCTCGTAGCCGTAGAGGCGGTCGAGGATGCGGCGGGTCTCCTGGGCGTCGACCATGCGCTGGTTCAGCTCGCGCGGGTTGGCGACGGCGTCGCGGATCGCGTCCTTGGTGATCTCGTGGAAGACCATCCGGTGGACGGGGACCTTGGGCTTGAGGACTTCCTGAAGGTGCCACGCGATGGCTTCGCCCTCGCGGTCCTCATCGGTGGCGAGGAAGAGTTCGTCGGACTCGGCCAGCAGCTCCTTGAGCTTCCTGACCTGGGCCTTCTTGTCCGCGTTGACCACGTAGATCGGCGCGAAGTCGTGCTCGACGTCCACACCGAGGCGGCGGACCTCGCCGGTGTACTTGTCGGGAACCTCGGCCGCGCCGCTGGGGAGGTCGCGGATGTGCCCGACGCTCGCCTCGACGACGTATCCGGGGCCGAGGTAGCCCTTGATCGTCTTCGCCTTGGCTGGGGACTCGACGATGACGAGTCGGCGGCCGCCCTTTGCGGTCTCGCTAGTCGGGGACAACTTGGCTCTTCTCTCCGGTCGGCACTCGGTCGCAGTACGGCGACGCTGCGGAGTGTGACGGTACAACCCGCCCCCGTGTCAAACGGCAGAAGCCCGCAACGGCCACTCGAACGGTAACCCGACAAGTGCCGTTTCTGCCG
Organism: Streptomyces sp. NPDC054932; assembly: GCF_053610205.1. Taxonomy (NCBI): domain Bacteria; kingdom Bacillati; phylum Actinomycetota; class Actinomycetes; order Kitasatosporales; family Streptomycetaceae; genus Streptomyces; species Streptomyces sp. NPDC054932. The sequence continues at coordinate 119,579 of NZ_JBSGXU010000001.1, forward strand.
CCCGGATGCCGCGCCGGGGCGTTCCCGATCACTGCGCAGGGTGGCCGGAGGGCCGTCTGGCCTCGCCTTCGCACCTGGTCCCGGACCTGGTCCAACGTCGGCTTTCGCGGGCGGATCGGCGGCCGGATCCCCGGTCCGCCGGGGCCCCCGCGATCCCGGTGCCCCGGCCGCGCGGTGCGTTCCGGTCCGGGGCGGCGCCGCCCTGCCGAAGAGCGGGGTCGGCGCTGCGACCGTGACGGGGCGCACGTCCTCTGCCACCGGCGCACGGCGGAAGAGTGCGCGCCCCCGTCCAGGCCTGCACAGCGGCCCCGAACAGCGGGAACACGGCCTCCGCGAAGATCGCCGGACCGTTTTCCGCGCCGCTCCCCCTCGCCCCCGGGCCGCGCTCGGGATCCCCCCGGATCCCTTGCGCAGGAGACTGGCAGCCCCGGGGATACGGCGGGCGAACCCCGGGTTACATCCTGGGGGCGACTACGGCGCCGGGCGTGTCACGGGGTCCAGGAAACCCTGCTCGACCAGCATCCGGATGGCCTCCGGGGTGCGGTCCCGCAGCACGACCGGGTCCTCCTGCATCAGCTGCGCGATCGCGTCCAGGATCCGGCCCGCGCTCAGTGAGCCGTCACACACTCCGGCGAAGCCGGCGCCGACCGTGTCGACCTTGGTGGCACGCCTCATTCCGCGGTTCTGCCGGAGCACGACATGTTCCGGATCCTCCGCGCCGGGCGCGCCGACCTGCTCCTGGACCACTTCCTCGGCCAGTGCGAAACGGGCCTCCAGCAGGGCCGCGTCGTCGTGCTGCCGCAGGTAGTCCTGGCGGGCGAAGTGGGCCGTGACGGCCTCGCCGAGCGGCTGCTCCACCGTGTGCGGCCACTCCTCGACCACGATCGAGGGCTCGGCCGCGTCCGTCCGGCGCAAGGTGATCCATCCGAAGCCGACGGACTTGGTCCCGCGGGCCTCGAACTCGTCCAGCCAGTCCTCGTAGCGCCGGGTGTACTCGGCGGGGTCGGTCCGGTGGTCGCCCGCATCGCGCAGCCAGAGCTCCGCGTACTGCGTCACGTCCTGCACGTCACGCTGCACGATCCAGGCATCACAGCCGCGCGGCACCCAGGAGCGGAGCCGGTCGCGCCAGTCCTCGCCCTCCACGTGCTGCCAGTTGCCGAGGAACTGCGCGTACCCGCCCGGGTTGAGCCGCGCGCCCGCCTCCTGGACCAGGGTCCGGCACAGGTCGTCGCCGCCCATGCCGCCGTCCCGGTACGTCAGCCGGGCGCCGGGGGAGATCACGAACGGCGGGTTCGACACGATCAGGTCGTACGTGGCCTCGCCGACCGGCTCGAAGAGCGACCCGGTGAGCAGCTCGGCCTCAGGTGCTCCGGACAGGGCCAGCGTCAAACGGGTGAAGTCCAGCGCCCTGGGGTTGACGTCGGTCGCGGTGACCCGGGTGGCGTGCCGGGAGGCGTGCAGCGCCTGGATTCCGGATCCGGTGCCGACGTCGAGGGCCGAGCCGACCGGGGTGCGGACGGTGATCCCGGCCAGAGTGGTGGACGCGCCGCCGACGCCGAGGACCACGCCCTCCTCGCGGCTGCCGATCCCGCCGGCCCCGCCGACGGCGCAGCCCAGGTCGGAGACGATGAACCAGTCCTCGCCGTCCGGACCGCCGTACGGGCGCACGTCGACGGTGGCGTGCACCTCGTCGCCCTCCAGCCGCAGCCAGCCGTCGGCCAGGGCCGCCTCGACGGGCAGGGCCTCCGCCGCGTGCACGTACGGCTCCGGTTGCTGGAGCAGGAACAGCCGGACCAGGCTCGCGAGCGCTCCGTCACCCGGGCCGCGGGTGGCGCGCAGGGCGGGCACGGTCTCGCTGCGGGCCAGCGCGGCGTAGGCGGGGGCGCCGAGCAGGTCGAGCAGCCCGTCGGCGGTGAAACCGGCGTCGAGCAGGGCTGCGCGGAGCTCGGCGGCGCGGTCGGGCGTGGGAAGGCTGGTGTTACTCACGCGTCCATTGTGTCCGCTGGGACCCGTCCTGCCGGTCACACCGGGCCCAGAGGTACGAAAGGGCGGCCGCGGCCCCGTACGGGACCCCGGCCGCCCTCATCGACGTACCGCTGAACGCCGCCCCGGAGGGCCGAGCGCGCTACTTGGGCGCGGGCGCCTCGACCTGGCAGCCCTTCTGGCTGTTGAGCGCCTTGTCCAGGCCGCCCGCGTGAAGCTGGTCGATCACGTCCTGGCCGCCCTTCGTCGCGTCCTGGAGGCCGCCGGCGACCTCCTTGAGCCCGTCGGCGAACTTCGCCTTGTCCTGGGGGTCGAGGGCGTCCATCTTCGCCTTCAGGTCGGCGTAGCCCTTGGAGGTCGTCTCGAAGCCCTTGGCCGCCGCCGCCTGGGTCGCGGCGCCGTTCTTGACCGGTGGCACGCCCGCCGACTGCAGGGCGGCCCCCATCACCTTGTACGACTCGGCCATGGTCCCGAACGCCGCGGAATCGGTCTTCTGGACCTCCTCGGGCTTACTGCTCTCCGAGGCGACCCGCTTGATCTCGGCGTTGGAGTCCTCGATCTTCTTGATTTCGGGCTGCCACTGGTCACAGACCTTCTTGGCCCAGGAGCCGGCCTTCTGGTCGGTCTCGTCGCCGCCGCAGCCGGACAGGACGAGCATCAGCACCGCACCACCCGACAGCGTGGCCGCAAGCTTCTTGTTCACCGGATTGGTCCCTTCGGAGGCTCTCGGCCCGGAAGATACACGGTTGCCCTCCGGAGACGCACAAAGGCGGACAGACGGCGCGTGAGTCCGCGCCGCCCGTCCGCCGTTCGGGCGCACCGGCCGGCCCTGCCCGGCCCTGCCCGTACCGCTGACCGGTCTCGGGTCAGGAGACCGTCGCGGGGTCGGCCGACTGGGCCACCCGCTCGGCGGCCCCGCCCTCGGTCTCGTCGCCGACGGCGATGCCGCGGCGCTTGGAGATGTACACCGCCGCGATGATGACCCCGATCGACAGGACCGCGACGATGGCCCGCACGGTCGGGCTGCTGTCCGCGCCGTAGCTGAACTGCACGACGGCGGGGGCGATCAGCAGCGCCACCAGGTTCATGACCTTGAGCAGCGGGTTGATCGCGGGACCGGCGGTGTCCTTGAACGGGTCGCCGACCGTGTCGCCGATGACGACCGCGGCGTGGGCCTCACTGCCCTTGCCGCCGTGGTGGCCGTCCTCGACGAGCTTCTTCGCGTTGTCCCAGGCGCCGCCGGAATTGGCGAGGAAGACCGCCATCAGCGTGCCCGTGCCGATGGCGCCGGCGAGGAAGGACCCGAGCGCGCCCACGCCGAGGGAGAAGCCCACGGCGATGGGGGTGAGCACGGCGAGCAGACCGGGCGTGGCGAGCTCGCGCAGCGCGTCCTTGGTGCAGATGTCGACGACGCGCCCGTACTCGGGCTTCTCGGTGTAGTCCATGATCCCGGGGTGCTCGCGGAACTGGCGGCGCACCTCGTAGACGACGGCGCCCGCGGAGCGGGAGACGGCGTTGATGGCGAGGCCGGAGAACAGGAACACGACGGCGGCGCCCAGGATCAGCCCGACGAGGTTGTTGGGCTGTGCGATGTCCAGGCTGAGGTTCATCTCCCCGGCCTTGGCGCCGACCTCCTTGACCGCGGTGGCGATCGCGTCGTTGTACGAGCCGAACAGCGCCGCCGCGGCGAGCACGGCCGTGGCGATGGCGATGCCCTTGGTGATGGCCTTGGTGGTGTTGCCCACGGCGTCCAGGTCGGTCAGGACCTGCGCACCGGCGCCCTCGACGTCGCCGGACATCTCGGCGATGCCCTGGGCGTTGTCGGAGACGGGCCCGAAGGTGTCCATGGCGACGATGACGCCGACGGTGGTGAGCAGGCCGGTGCCGGCCAGGGCCACCGCGAAGAGCGCGAGCAGGATCGACGTACCGCCGAGCAGGAACGCTCCGTAGACGCCGAGGCCGATGAGCAGCGCCGTGTAGACGGCGGACTCCAGGCCGACCGAGATGCCGGCGAGGACGACGGTGGCCGCACCGGTCAGGGACGACTTGCCGATGTCCCGGACGGGACGCCGGTTGGTCTCGGTGAAGTAGCCGGTCAGCTGCTGGATCAGGGCCGCGAGCACGATGCCGATGGCGACGGCGACGACGGCCAGGATGCGCGGGTCACCGGAGTGGTTGGTGATCGCCGGGTTCTCGACTCCGACGAGCTCCTTGTAGGTGGCCGGCAGGTAGGCGTAGACGGCGATCGCGACCATCACCAGGGAGATCACGGCGGAGATGAAGAAGCCGCGGTTGATGGCGGTCATGCCGCTGCGGTCGGAGCGGCGCGGGGAGACCGCGAAGATGCCGATCATCGCGGTGACGACGCCGATCGCGGGGACGATCAGCGGGAAGGCCAGGCCCAGGTCGCCGAAGGCGGCCTTGCCGAGGATGAGTGCGGCCACCAGGGTGACGGCGTAGGACTCGAAGAGGTCGGCCGCCATTCCGGCGCAGTCTCCGACGTTGTCGCCCACGTTGTCGGCGATGGTCGCGGCATTGCGCGGGTCGTCCTCCGGAATGCCCTGCTCGACCTTGCCGACCAGGTCGGCGCCGACGTCGGCGGCCTTGGTGAAGATTCCGCCGCCCACGCGCATGAACATCGCGATCAGTGCGGCGCCGAGACCGAAGCCCTCCAGGACCTTGGGGGCGTCGGCGGCGTAGACCAGGACGACGCAGGAGGCGCCGAGCAGGCCGAGGCCGACGGTGAACATGCCGACGACGCCGCCCGTACGGAAGGCGATCTTCATCGCCTTGTGGGAGACCTCGGTCAGGTCCTTGGCCGGCTCCCCCTCGGCCGGGGTGGCCTCGCGCGCAGCAGCGGCGACACGGACGTTGGCCCGGACCGCGAGGCGCATGCCGATGTAACCGGTGGCGGCCGAGAAGAGGGCGCCGACGAGGAAGAAGGCGGAACGCCCACCCCGCTGCGCCCAGTCGTCGGCGGGGAGCAGGAAGAGCAGGAAGAAGACCACGACGGCGAAGATGCCGAGCGTGCGCAACTGCCGTCCGAGGTAGGCGTTGGCGCCTTCCTGGACGGCCGCGGCGATCTTCTTCATGCTGTCGGTTCCCTCGTCGGCGGCGAGGACCTGGCGGACCAGGATCTGCGCGACGACGAGTGCGGCGAGTGCCACGGCCGCAATGACGATCACGATGAGCCGATTGTCATCGGTGAGTACTGCGGATGCCAGATCTGTGGTGCGATCGGGCGCGATAGGGGTGAAGAGCCCCGTCATTCGTCCTCCTTGACGTGATGAGCTCAAGATGTGGACGGATTGTAGGGAGCGCGCCCCGATCAAAACAGTGCGCAGGAAACGCAATTGGCGTGCTCTTGCTCCTCAGCAATAGATCGCGTCACTCCATTACCCTCGAAAGTGGTAATGGGGCAAAGGCATTGACGCCTGATCAATGATCTAGGGAAATGAAAAAGGCCCTGCTCAGCAGGGCCTTGATAAAGATCGGAAGATACGAAGGATTGCACGCCCTCCGGATCGCGACGGACCTCAGGGAAGCTCGGAGACTCCGGCGACGGGCCAGCTCATCCGGATCGTTCCGCCCGATTCGCCACTGCTCACCTCGACGTCGTCGACGAGCCCGCTGATCACCGCGAGGCCCATCTCGTCCTCGGCCTCGCCGTCGGACTCCAGGACGGCGGTGATGCCGGGCACGGCGTCGGCCGCACTGCCGGAGGGCCCGGGGACCTCGTCGCCGACCTCGATGGAGAACACCTTGTCCTCCTCGATCAGCACCACCCGGACGGGCGCTGTCAGCCCGTTGCTCCGATGGAGTCCGACGGCACGCGAACATGCCTCACCCACGGCGAGGCGGACCTCGTCGAGGACGGCTTCCTCCACGCCGACCCGGCGTGCCACGGCGGCCGCGACCAGGCGGGCCGTCCGGACGTGTTCGGGCTGGGCGCTGAAGCGCAGTTCAACGGTGGCCATGCGCGTCCCCCTCGGACTACGGGCGTGCCTTGACAGGGGCCCGGGCCACCCGTGGCCCGGTACCCCCGCTCACCTTGTCGGCTCCCTGCCGCCCGGAGGCCGCGGGGAGCCGGCCGGAGCCGTCAGTCAGTGGCGTTGACGGCGTCTTCCACAGTGGTGTGGATCGGAAACACCTTGGTCAGACCGGTGATCCGGAAGATCTTCAGGATGCGCTCCTGGTTGCACACCAGACGGAGCGAGCCCTCGTGCGCACGGACACGCTTGAGGCCTCCCACGAGCACACCAAGGCCGGTGGAGTCGAGGAAGTCCACTCGCTCCATGTCGACAACCAGGTGGTAGCTGCCGTCGTTCACCAACTCGACCAACTGCTCGCGCAGCTTGGGCGCGGTATACACATCAATCTCGCCACCGACCTCCACGACCGTACGGTCGCCGACAGTGCGAGTCGACAGGGACAGGTCCACGGATCCTCCAGCACCTTGCTATCGAGCGACGCCCCCCCACCCGAAGGTAGATGAGGGATTGGCTGCCGCGATGGCATTCAATCACTTACCGGCAGGCGCGCACGACGCCTTCGGACCATTGTCCCGCACGCCGGTGACACACTCGGTTCCGATGGCCAACACATCCGGTCCCGGACGGCCCACGGCACCCGCGGACCCTCGACCCACCCCCGACACGGTCCTGGACCGCCTGTCACGGGGGCCTTCCCGTGCTGCGCGCATCACCCATACGGAGCACTTGCCCCCTCGGGCGGGTCGTCATGCAGTCTGGCCGGACCGCATCCGAACAGACGTCGTAGCCGCGATCCAGTCGGCCGGAATCGACCATCCGTGGGAACACCAGGCCGCGGCGGCCGAGCACGCCCTCGACGGAACGTCCGTGGTCGTGGCCACCGGCACCGCCTCGGGCAAGTCCCTGGCCTACCTCGCACCCGTGCTCTCCGCCCTCGCGGACGGCGCCGGGGCCCCGAACGGCAGGGGCGCGACCGCCCTGTACCTGGCCCCCACCAAGGCCCTGGCGGCCGACCAGCGGCGCGCCGTACGGGAACTGGCCGCCCCGCTGGGCAACGCCGTACGCCCCGCGGTCTACGACGGGGACACGCCCGTCGAGGAACGCGAGTGGGTGCGCCAGTACGCGAACTACGTCCTGACCAACCCCGACATGCTGCACCGCGGGATCCTGCCCGCCCACCCGCGCTGGTCCTCCTTCCTGCGGGCCCTGCGTTACGTCGTGATCGACGAGTGCCACACCTACCGCGGGGTCTTCGGCTCCCACGTGGCACAGGTCCTGCGCCGGCTGCGGCGGCTGTGCGCCCGCTACGGCGCGCAACCGGTCTTCCTGCTGGCCTCCGCCACCGCGAGCGACCCGGCCGCGGCCGCGTCCCGGCTGACCGGCGTACGGGTGATCGAGATCACCGACGACGCCTCACCGCGGGGCGAGGTGGTCTTCGCCCTGTGGGAGCCACCGCTGCTCACAGAGCTGCGGGGCGAGAAGGGCGCTCCCGTACGCCGTACGGCCACCGCGGAGACGGCCGACCTGCTCACCGACCTGGTGGTCCAGGGGGTCCGTACGGTCGCCTTCGTCCGCTCCCGGCGCGGCGCCGAGCTGATCTCCGTGATCGCCCAGGAACGGCTCGCGTCGGTCGACCGGTCGCTGGCCCGCCGGGTGGCCGCCTACCGGGGCGGCTACCTCCCCGAGGAGCGCCGGGCCCTGGAGCGGGCCCTGCACTCCGGAGAGCTGCTCGGGCTGGCCGCCACGACCGCCCTGGAGCTCGGCGTGGACGTCTCGGGCCTGGACGCCGTCCTGATCACCGGCTACCCGGGTACGAGGGCCTCCCTGTGGCAGCAGGCCGGCCGCGCGGGGCGCTCGGGCCAGGGCGCCCTGGCCGTCCTGATCGCCCGGGACGACCCGCTGGACACCTATCTCGTCCACCACCCCGAGGCGCTGTTCCGCCAACCGGTGGAGGCCACCGTCCTGGACCCCGACAACCCGTACGTCCTCGCCCCCCACCTGTGCGCAGCGGCGGCGGAGCTGCCGCTGACCGACGCCGACCTGGAACTCTTCGGCCCGGCGGCCAAGGACCTCCTTCCTCAGCTCGAAGCGGCGAAACTGCTGCGCCGCCGGGCGACCGCCTGGCACTGGACCCGCCGGGAACGGGCCTCGGACCTGACCGACATCCGGGGCGGCGGCGGCCGCCCGGTGCAGATCGTCGAGGCGCAGACCGGCCGGCTGCTGGGTACGGTCGAAGAGTCGGCGGCCCACACCGCCGTCCACGAAGGGGCCGTCCACCTCCACCAGGGCCGCACCTATCTCGTGAACCACCTGGACCTGGAGGATTCCGTCGCACTCGTGGAGCAGGCGGACCCGCCCTTCTCCACCACGGCCCGTGACACCACCTCCATCTCCATCCTGGAGACCGAGACCGAGATCCCGTGGGGCTCGGCCCGGCTCTGCTTCGGCTCCGTCGAGGTCACCAACCAGGTCGTCTCCTATCTGCGCCGCAAGCTGATCACCGGCGAGGTGCTGGGCGAGGCCAAGCTCGACCTGCCGCCCCGCACCCTGCGCACCCGGGCCGTGTGGTGGACGGTGACCGAGGACCAGCTCGACGAGGCCCGGATCAACCCGGAGATCCTCGGCGGCGCCCTGCACGCCGCCGAACACGCCTCCATCGGCATGCTCCCGCTCTTCGCCACCTGCGACCGCTGGGACATCGGCGGCGTCTCCGTGCCGCTGCATCCCGACACCCTCCTCCCCACGGTCTTCGTCTACGACGGCCACCCCGGCGGGGCCGGCTTCGCGGAGCGCGCCTTCGGTACCGCCCGCTCCTGGCTCACGGCGACCCGCGACGCGATCGCCGCCTGCGAGTGCGAGGCCGGCTGCCCTTCGTGCATCCAGTCCCCCAAGTGCGGCAACGGCAACGAGCCCCTGCACAAGCGCGGCGCCATCCGCCTCCTCACCCGCCTTCTCTCCGCATCCCCACCCGCCCCGGACGCGGAGACCTGACGGATCCCTGCCCCCGGCCCCGGCCGGCCCGGACCCCGGGCGCCCGCCGGGACACCGGCCGGGGTACAGGCCGGGGTACAGGCCGGGGTCATCGGCCCGGAGGCTCCCCGGGCGGGCCCGCGCGGGCCCGGATCGCGGGCGTGAAGGGGCCCGCCGCCACCCGGGCGGTGACCTCGGCCACCTCGCCCCGCAGGAGGCACCCGCCCAGGGCTGCGCCCTGGGCCCGGGCCACCCGCAGGGCCGTCGCGCACGCCGTCTGCGGCCCGTGGGCCCAGGTGGCCGCCGCGGCGAGCGCCGCCAGGTCCGCGGCCGCCGCCGCCCGGTGGCGGGCCACGACGGCCTGGCCGAGCAGCAGCACGCCGCCGAACACCGCACCCAGCACCGTCGCCACCAGCGCCGCCCAGACCGTGGCCGAACCCCTGTCCCGGCTCACGGCGGCGGCCCCACGCTGTCCTCCGCCAGGGCCACCGCCTGCGCGCCGAGCTGTACCGGCAGCCCGCCCGGCCCGGGCGCCGGCGCCGCCACCCGGACCCGCCACAGGTCACCCACCCGCTCCAGCTCCACCCGCGCCCCGGGCGGGGCGGCCGCCCGGGCCGCCGCCTGCGCCACGTCCACCGGCTCCGACCTGGCCGCCGCCCGGGCACCGGCCCGGGCCGCGTCCACGCACCGGATCTGCGCGGCCGCCGCCATCAGCGCCCACACCAGCAGCGCCGCGAACAGCACCAGCGCCGGAATCACCAGGGCCGCCTCCGCCGTCACATATCCCCGGTCCGACTTTCCCCGGCCGCCCCGTGCCCCACCCTCAGAACGGCACATCGAGGGCCTTTCCGATGGTCGACTGAAGGGCCGTGGCGACGACTTCGCTCGTCACCACCTTGTAGAGGACGGCCGCGAATGCACAGGCCGCGATCGTGCCCATGGCGTATTCCGAAGTGGACATCCCCGCGTCGCTCCCGCGCCCGCTCAGTGCCGTCCGCACACGAAACCAGATGATCCTCATGACAACCTCCTGTGGATTTCCGCTGTTGATGTCCGGGGTCAAAGTGACTTCAGGTGTTCGAGAGAAGTCCCGAGGCCATACCGATCACCACCGGCGCGACCCCGATCGCAAGAAAGGCGGGGAGAAAACACAGCCCCACCGGCGCCGTGACGAGAACCGCCGCCCGTTGCGCCCTCGCTCCCGCCCTGCGGGCCCGGTCCTCCCGGAGCCCGGACGCGAGCCGGGAGACCGGTTCCGCCACCGGCGCCCCCGTCCGGGCGGCCCGTTCCAGGCATTCCGCGAGCGCCCGGGCACCGGGTATCTCCGCCAACCTCCCCCACCCGGCGCCCGGTTCGCCGCCGAGCCGCAGCTCGGCCCCGGCCCTCGCCAGCCGCTCGCCCACTGGTCCGCCCAGCGACTCCCCCACCACCTCGGCGGCCTCCACCGGGCCCGCCCCAGCCGCAAGACACGCGGCCAACAGATCTGCTGCGAACGGCAGCTGACGCTCCGCCTCCTTGGGATCCGCAGCGGCCGGCGGCCGCGGGCCGGCCTGCCACCGGTGCACGCCGAACGCGGCCAGGCCACCGACCGCCGCACCGGTCACTCCGCCGACGAGCACCCAGCCCGCCAGCAGCGCCCCGGCCGGACCGGCCCACACGGCCATCACACCGCGCACCGCGGTACCGAACACCGACCCGCGCCGCCCTGGTTCCACGCCCATCAGGGCCGCGGTCCTGCGCCGGGAGGCCCGCATCCGGACCCGCGCGGCAACCGCCCCCACCGCCCACAGCGCCACCACCGCCAGGCATACGGCGATCCCCAGCCTGTGGATGACATGGCCGCCCATCACTGCTCCCCCGCCCGGACGATCCGCCGGCACCACAACAGCCCCAGGGCCTCCAGTACGCCGCCCGCCACAAGGCACCCCCACCCCATCGGGGTGTGCAGCAGCACCCGCAGCGGATCCGCGCCCAGCCCGGTGCCGATCAGCAGGCCCACCACCGGCAGCAGGGCGAGCACCACCACCGTCGACCGCGCCCCCGCCAACTGGGCCCGCAGCGTCTGCTGCCGGTCCCGCTCGGCCCGCAGGGCACCCTCCAGCCGCTCCAGACCGGCGGCCAGTCCCGCGCCGCCGTCCACCGAAACCCGCCAGCAGGCCGCCATCCCGGCCAGCCCGTCCGCCCCGGGCTCCCGCGCGGCCTGGCGCAATGCGTCCGCCACGTCACCGCCGAAGGCCGCCGCGGCCAGTACCCCGGCCTCGGCCGCACCCGGCCCGCCGGGCCCGACGGCCGTGCGCCGCATCGCCGCCGTCAGGGCCTGGCCGGGCTGGGCCCCCGCCCGCAGCTCACCCACCACCGCCCCGCACAGGGCCACCACTTCGGCGGCCCGCTCCGCCCGGGCCCGCTCCCGCGCCCGTACCCGCAGCCAGCGCCGCACGAGCGGGACCGCGGCCGCCCCGGCACACAGCGGAATCACCGACCCGCCGAGCACCGCGAGCACCAGCCCGGCGCCGGGACAGGCCCACTCCCGCCACCGCGCCGCCCGCATCCGTACGGCGGCCAGCAGCCGCTCCCGGCGCAGCGGCCCGACCGGAACGATCGGCCCGCCCGCGACGAACAGCACCCGGGCCCGCCGGGACACCCGGTCACCCCCGGCGATCCCCCAGGCCGCCGCCCCGGCGCACAACACACCGGCGAACAGCGGCACCGGGAGCCCCGCCCCCGCGCTCACCGGGCACCTCGCAGCAGCGGGCGCAGCCGTTCCCAGCCCCGCTCCCGTACGAAGCCCCGCGCGGCCCAGCGCAGTGCCGGTACGGTGACCACCAGCCCGGCGGCGTCCCGCTCCAGCACGTGCACCTCGGCCAGTCGGCGCCGTCCCGCCCGGTCCCGCACCAGGTGGAGCACCAGGGTGAGCGCGGCGGCCAACTGGCTGTGCAGAGCGGCCCGATCGAGTCCGGCGGCCGTCCCGAGCGCCTCCAGCCGCGCCGGCACATGGGCGGCCGCGTTGGCATGAACCGTCCCGCAGCCTCCTTCGTGCCCCGTATTCAGGGCGGCGAGCAGGTCGGCCACCTCGGCGCCCCGCACCTCGCCCACCACCAGCCGGTCGGGCCGCATCCGCAGCGCCTGGCGGACCAGGTCCGCGAGGGTGACCAGGCCGGCCCCCTCCTGGTTGGCCGGCCGGCTCTCCAGCCGCACGACATGCGGATGGTCGGGGCGCAGCTCGGCCGAATCCTCGGCCAGCACGATCCGCTCGCCGGGCCCGACCAGGCCCAACAGGGCGCTGAGCAAAGTGGTCTTGCCCGTTCCCGTGCCACCGGAGACGAGGAACGACAGCCTGGCCTCGATCATGTCCCGGAGCAGTCGGTGCCCGCCGGGCGGCAGCGTTCCCGCATCGACGAGCTCCTCCAGCGTGAAGGCCCGCGGCCGCACCACCCGCAGCGAGAGGCAGGCGGAGCCGACCGAGACCGGAGGCAGCACGGCGTGCAGCCGGGTCCCGTCGGGCATCCGGGCGTCCACCCAGGGCCGGGCGTCGTCGAGGCGCCGCCCGGCCACGGCGGCCAGCCGCTGGGCGAGCCTGCGCACGGCTTCGGCGTCGGTGAAGGTCACCCCGGTCAGCTCCAGCCCGCCGCCCCGGTCCACCCACACCCGGTCCGGAGCCGCCACCAGCACGTCCGTGACCTCCGGATCGGCGAGCAGCGCCTCCAGCGGGCCCGCGCCGACCAGCTCCGACCGTAACTGGTCTGCGACACCCAGCACTTCGGCGTCCCCGAGCAGCCTGCCCTGGGCCCGCAGGGCAGCCGCCACCCGCGCCGGGGTCGGCTCCGCCCCGCTCTCGGCGAGGCGCCGGCGCACCGCGTCCAGGAGTACCGCGCTCATGCCGGCACCCCCTGGGCGGAGCCGAGGGCCCGCTGCCAGAAGCCGTCGCAGAAGCGGGCCAGCGCGCTCCGCCCCTGTGCCCCCGGCGGCTCCCCTTCGGCCACCCGCCCGGGCAGCCCCAGCTCGACCGGCACCTCCCCGGCCAGCGGCGCCCCCAACAGCCCGGCCACGGACTCCGGTTCGAGGCCGGCCTGGCAGCGGCCCCGTACGACGACGCGCACATCGCGGGCCACCATCCGCACCCCGGCCGCCACCCGGCCGGCGGCCGCCACCGACCGCAGTTCGCCCGGCACCACCATCAGCACCAGGTCGAGCTGCGCCAGCACCTCGGCCACGGCTTCGTCGACCCGTCGGGGGAGGTCGACCACGACCACCCCTCCCCGGCGGCGCGCGGCGGCCACCACCGACCGGATCGCCGCGGGCGGCACCACCACCCGGTCCCCGCGGTCCCAGCTGAGCACCCGCAGCGCGTGCAGCTCGGGCAGGGACTCCTCCAGCGCTCCGGCGCCGACCCGGCCGCGCGAGGCCGCGAAGTCCGGCCAGCGCAACCCTTCGGCACGCTCGCCCCCGAGCAGTACGTCCATGCCGCCGCCCAGCGGGTCTCCGTCGATGAGGATGGTCCGCTCCCCGGCGCGGGCCGCCCGCACGGCGAGCGCGCAGGCGAGGGTGGAGGCGCCGGCGCCGCCGCTGCCGCCGATCACCCCCACGGCGAGGGCGGGCCGACCGGCCCCCTCCACGACATCGGCGATGCGGTCGACGAGCCGGCTCTCGGCGTCGGGGAGCCGCAGCACCTCCTCGGCCCCGATCTCCACGGCCCGCTGCCACACGTGGGGGTCGTCCAGGTCCCGGCCGACGAGGACCACGCCGGCCCTGCGCGGCGCTCCTCGCACCCGCCGGGCGGCGTCGTCGCCCACCAGCACGAGCGGAGCGGATTCCCATCCCACACCCCCCGGCCCCGCCTCCGCCCCGGCGCCCGTCCCGAGCGCCCCGGCCGCCCCGTCCTGCTCGGGGAGCGCGTGGTGCACATGCGGTTCGGCACCCGCGGCGGCGCACAGCCTCAGCAGGTCGTCGAGCAGCTGTGGGTCCTCGGTGATGATCAGCGGCCGCCCGCCGCCGGGGGCGGATCCGGCCACGGAACGGGGGTGGACGCCCGCCCCGGCCCTCGTCCCCCTTCCGGCGACCACGGACTCCGGCGTTTCATACGACTTCGATCGCGCCACGATCTCCGCCTCCTTCTCGCTGCAAATCCAGCTGCCGCGGACTTCACGGCTGGAATCACCGTGCAGCGATCAGGAAAAAGAAGTGGATCTTGCCGGATAACTGTGGACAACCCATCGATTGTGAATAACCCCGTCACCCTCAGAGGTGAGTTCCGGAGTGCGGCGGAGCCACTACGCACCGTCACGAGTCTGATGTGGTGAGGGCCTTCGCCACGCCGGCCCCACACAAGAGGAAGGGCCGGAGGATGGTCGCTTGGGGCCGAAGGCAGGGACGCGAACCGCGTCCGGACATGCGACGACCCCCGCCGGGGGGGAGAGCGGGGGTCGTCCCCACGGTCCGACTCGGGGGGGGAGGAGCCAGACCGGGTTAGCACGGTCGCGAACGATCCGTGACTTCCATGGTGTACCCGAGAGCCTTCTCAGGCAAACCCACGCGCCACACCTTACGCCGAATGGTGGGCGCATATGCTCGGGGCGTGGAAAATCAGCCCTTGCCGCACTCCTCGCCTCGTACCGCAGCCTTCTTCGACCTGGACAAGACGGTCATTGCGAAGTCGAGCACCTTGACGTTCAGCAAGTCCTTCTACCAAGGCGGCCTGATCAACCGGCGGGCCGTGTTGCGCACCGCGTACACGCAGTTCATCTTCCTGGCCGGCGGCGCCGACCACGACCAGATGGAACGGATGCGGGAGTACCTGTCCGGCCTCTGCAAGGGGTGGAACGTGCAGCAGGTACGGGAGATCGTCGCCGAGACCCTGCACGACCTCATCGACCCGATCATCTACGACGAGGCCGCGTCCCTGATCGAGGCCCACCACACCGCGGGCCGCGACGTGGTGATCGTGTCCACCTCCGGCGCGGAAGTCGTCGAGCCCATCGGGGAGATGCTCGGTGCGGACCGGGTCGTCGCCACCCGCATGGTCGTGGGCGAGGACGGCTGCTTCACCGGTGAGATCGAGTACTACGCCTACGGACCCACCAAGGCGGAAGCCGTACGCGAACTCGCGGAGTCCGAGGGGTACGACCTCACCCGGTGCTACGCCTACAGCGACTCGGCCACCGACATCCCGATGCTGGAGGCGGTCGGCCACCCGCACGCCGTCAATCCCGACCGGGCGCTGCGGCGGGAAGCCGTGGCGCGCGAGTGGCCGGTCCTGGTGTTCAACCGGCCCGTGCGGCTGAAGCAGCGCCTTCCCGGGCTGTCCATGCCGACGCGGCCCGCCCTGGTCGCCGCGGCGGCCGTGGGCGCGGCAGCCGCCACGGCCGGGCTCGTCTGGTACGCGAGCCGCCGCCGCGCCCATGCGCTGGCCGCGGCCGCCTCCAGCTGAATGTCCTGACCTGCGGGGATAAGGGCTGTCCGGTTCGCCCTTGATCATCCCGGAAAGTAAAAAATGGAGCCAGGGGTTTCGCATGGCTCCGAAGCGGAGTACAAATAAAGCAACGGCCCGCGAGACCAAAGAACATCCGAGAGGATCATCTTTAAAACGCAGTAAGGCCCACGGACCGAAGCATGAGCGCCGAGCACCCACGCGACGTCGACCCGTCGATTACGGGCCAGCCGCACCAGGTAACGGGCAAAGACCCCGACCTGATGGGCATACATCGAGGACGCTTGGTAACTGGGCGTAAATGCCAGCGGCGACACCAAAGCAAGACGGTGTCGCCGCAACCCATGTCCGGGGCCTGCAAGCCCGCAACGGACACAGGGCCGAACGGACGCAGGACCGAACGGACGGGACCGGCCGAACGGACTACGGGCTCAGGCCGCGCCGCGCTGCAGGGCTTCGCAGACCGCCGTCGACTCGCGGACACCCAGCTCGACCGCCCGCCCGCAGTGCGCGATCCAGGCGGCCATCCCCTCCGCGGTCCCGGAGACATAGCCCTCGAAGGCCGCCAGGTAGGCGTCGTTCCCCTGTTCGGCGTGGCCGACCTCCGCCGGGCAGATCGCCTTCGGGTCCAGACCGCTGTTGATCAGGACGATCCGCTCGGCCGCCCGCGCGACCAGCCCGTTGTACGAGGCGAACGGGCGCAGGGCCAGCAGCTCGCCGTGCACCACGGCCGCCGTGATCAGGGCCGGGGCGGAGCCGCCCGCGATGATCAGGCGGGACAGTCCGTCCAGCCGGCCCGCGACCTCCTCGGCGCCCGGCAGCGGGAGTTCCACCAGGGGCTCCACCACCGGCTCGCCCGCCAGCCGCGGGCGGCCCACCACATCACCGTCGGCCGTCGACCCGCAGGCCACCAGGTGCAGCCGCGCGAGGACCCGTAGCGGCGACTGGCGCCAGATGCTCAGCAGCTGGCCGGCCTCGGCCGTGAGCCGCAGCGCCGCGCCCACCGTCAGCGCCTCCGGCTCCGAGCCGAAGTCGGTCCGGCGGCGCACCTCCTCCAGCGCCCAGTCGGCCCCGGACAGCGCCGCGCTCCCGCGGGCGCCGCGCAGGGCGGCCTCCGAGGTGATCTCGCCGCTGCGGCGGCGCATCACGCGGTGCCCGTAGACCCGGTCCACGGCCTTGCGTACGGAATCCACGGACTCGGCGACACCCGGGAGCCCGGCCAGGGGGGCCAGCGGGTCAGAAGCGCTACTCATAAGTAAGGAGCCTACGCACTGCGCCCCCGTAGCACCGACCCCTCCTTGGAGTGGTCTTCTTCACTCACCTTGACAACACCCTGCGACGGACCCACTACGCTTGGTGAACATGAAGATCGCTTTCGTGGGAAAGGGCGGCAGCGGCAAGACGACCCTGTCCTCCCTCTTCATCCGCCACCTCGCCGCCAATGAAGCCCCCGTCGTCGCGGTGGACGCCGACATCAACCAGCACCTGGGCGCCGCGCTCGGGCTCACCGAGGACGAGGCCGCCGAACTGCCCGCCCTCGGCGCGCACCTGCCCCTGATCAAGGAGTACCTGCGGGGTTCCAACCCGCGCATCGCGTCCGCCGACACGATGATCAAGACCACCCCGCCCGGCCGCGGCTCGCGCCTGCTGCGCGTCACCGAGGACAACCCGGTCTACGAGGCCTGCGCGCGCACGCTCCTGCTCGACGGGGAGCCCGTACGGCTCATGGCCACCGGGCCGTTCACCGAGGCCGACCTGGGCGTGGCCTGCTACCACTCCAAGGTCGGAGCGGTCGAGCTCTGCCTGAACCACCTCGTCGACGGCCCGGACGAGTACGTGGTCGTCGACATGACGGCCGGCTCGGACTCCTTCGCCTCGGGCATGTTCACCCGCTTCGACGTGACCTTCCTGGTCGCCGAACCGACCCGCAAGGGCGTCTCCGTCTACCGCCAGTACAAGGAGTACGCGCGGGACTTCGGGGTCGCGCTCAAGGTCATCGGCAACAAGGTGCAGGGACCCGAGGACATCGAGTTCCTCCAGGACGAGGTGGGCGAGGACCTGCTGGTCACCGTCGGGCACTCGGACTGGGTGCGGGCGATGGAGAAGGGCCGCCCGGCCCCCTTCGAGCTGCTGGAGGCGTCCAACCGGTTCGCCCTCCAGGAGCTGCAGGACGCCGCCGACGACTCGTACGCGCACCGCGACTGGGCGCGGTACACCGAGCAGATGGTGAGCTTCCACCTCAAGAACGCCGAGAGCTGGGGCAACGCCAAGACCGGGGTCGACCTGGCGGACCAGATCGACCCCGATTTCGTCCTGCGCGAGGGGGCCGAGGTGCTCGTCAGCCCTCGTCCGCACTCTCCTCGGCCGGCTCCGCAGCCGGCTTGACGCCCGCGGGGGCGGCCGGCACCGCCGGCGGCCCCGCGGTCAGGAACTTCTGCCAGCCCTCCTTCGGCGTCTCGCCGACGTCGAGGGTGCGCATCCACTCCAGGGCCTTCGGGTCCTGCGCGTCCAGCCAGTCCGCCAGCTCCCGGAACGGGACGCAGCGGACCTCCTTCTGGGTGCACATGTTCTTGATGGAGTCCTCGACGGCGCGCATGTAGGTGCCGCCGTTCCAGGACTCGAAGTGGTTGCCGATGATCAGCGGCGCACGGTTGCCCTGGTAGACGCGGTCGAAGGCCTGCTGCAGGCCGTCACGCATCTGCTCGCCCCAGTACGCGTGCTGCGAGGGGTCGCCCTGCGAGGTCGTCCCGGACTGGTTGACCATGTAGTTGTAGTCCATGCTCAGCGTGTCGAAGGCGCGCCCGGGCATGGGCACCAGCTGGAGCGGGATGTCCCAGAGCCCGTCCGTCTTCTTGGGCCAGATCTGCTTGCTGATGCCGCTGGAGTCGTAGCGGAAGCCCATGTCCTTGGCCGCCAGCATGAAGTTCTTCTGGCCTTCGAGGCAGGGCGTGCGGGCGCCGATCAGTTCCTTGTCGTAGTTGAAGGGGAGCGCCTCCAGGTCCTTCAGGCCCGAGTTGGTCTTCCAGCTCTTGACGAAGTCCTTGGCCTGGTTGATCTCGCTCTTCCACTCCTCCACCGACCAGGTGCCGACGCCGCCGTCGGGGCCGCAGAAGTGTCCGTTGAAGTGGGTGCCGATCTCGTTGCCCTCCAGCCAGGCCGCGCGGACCTGGGTGGCGGTGTCCCTGATGCCCTGGAGATCGCCGAAGCCGATGTCGGAGCGGCCGGGCGCGTGCTGCGGAGCCGTATAGAGGGAACGTTTCTCCTCAGGGAGCATGTAGACGCCGCTGAGGAAGTACGTCATGCGGGCGTTGTACTTCTTGCCGACCTCGCGGAAGTGGGAGAAGAGCTTCTGGCTGTCCTCACCGGCCCCGTCCCACGAGAAGACCACGAACTGCGGCGGCTTTTCTCCGGGCTTCAGCTTCTGCGGCTTCTGCACGTTCGGCTGCGCGCCGGTGTACGCGGTCGAGCCGTCGCCGATGGGCCGGTTGACGCTGCCGGGAGCCTCCGGCGCCGCGGCTCCCTTCAGTCCGTTCGGGGCCCCGGGAGCCGGGGACTTGGCGGGTTCCGAGGCGCTGCACCCGGCGGCCCCCAGGACCAGCGCCGTGGCGACCAGGCCGCCGGCGATCTTCTTCGTGGCGGCGATCATCCGCCCCACCTCTCCCTCGCAGTTCCATCGCAGGACTTCCGCGCCGCAACGTCCCATGCGATGGACTTTGAAGAAGGTATGACAAGCCGTACAAAATGCTTAATCACCCTTGAGTGCTAATTCGTACGTCATTTGCCCGTATTATTCACCGCTCGCCTTTACTCTCCATTACCATCCATTTACCGAGTGTTGAGACTCCCGCCGCTTCATCCCTCCCCAGAGGAGACGGGAACCCATGACAGCCACCTCCCTCACGCGCAAGACCCAGGAGATCCGCAAGGATCTCCCTTCGGACCTCTCCGCCTCCATCGCCGTCTTCCTGATCGCTCTGCCGCTCTCGCTCGGCATCGCCCTGGCCACCGGCGCCCCGCTCCAGGCGGGGCTGGTCGCCGCGGCGGTCGGCGGGATCGTCGCCGGACGGCTCGGCGGCGCTCCGCTCCAGGTGAGCGGGCCCGCCGCCGGACTCACGGTGGTCACCGCCGAGTTGATCCAGCGCTACGGATGGCGCACCACCTGCGCCATCACCGTGCTCGCCGGCGTGTGCCAGCTCGGCCTCGCCGCCCTGCGCACCGCCCGGTCGGCGCTCATGGTCAGCCCGGCCATCGTGCACGGCATGCTCGCGGGCATCGGCGTGACCATCGCGCTGGCCCAGCTGCACATCGTGCTCGGCGGCACACCCCAGAGCAATGCCGTGGCCAACGTCCTGGGGCTGCCCGGCCAGTTGGCCGATCTGCATCCGGTCGCACTCGGCGTCAGCGTGCTGACCCTGCTCGTCCTGCTCAGCTGGCCCCGGCTGCCCGGGAGGGCGGGCCGCGCCCTGCGCAGGGTGCCCGCGGCGCTCGCCGCCGTCGCCACGGCCACCGCCGTCGCCGCACTGGCCGGGCTCAGCCTGCCCCGGGTGGACCTGCCGTCCTGGCGCAGCCACGCCCTGCCCGAGCTGCCCGAGGGTCCGGTCCTCGGGCTCATCGCCGCGGTACTGACCATCACCCTGGTCGGCAGCGTGGAGTCGCTGCTCTCCGCCGTCGCGACCGACAAGCTGATCGCCTCCGAGCGGCGTACGGGCAACCGCCCGCCGCGCGCCGACCTCAACCGGGAACTGCGGGGTCAGGGCGCGGCGAACATCGTCTCCGGGGCGCTGGGCGGGCTGCCCATCACGGGCGTGGCCGTCCGCAGCGTGGCGAACGTCAAGTCCGGCGCGGTCAGCCGGAAGTCGTCCATGCTGCACGGCCTCTGGGTACTGCTCGCGGCCGGGCTGCTGGTCCCGGTCCTCGACCTGATCCCGCTCGCCGCGCTGGCCGCCCTCGTGATGGCCGTCGGCGTGCAGATGGTCAACATCACGCACCTGCGCAGTGTGACCCGGCACCGGGAGATCCTCGTCTACGGCACGACCATCGTGGCCGTGGTGCTCGGCGGGGTCCTGGAGGGCGTGGCCATCGGCATCGCCGTGGCCGTGGCGCTGGCCCTGCACCGGCTCACCCGGACCCGGATCACCATGGAGCGACTGGACAGCGGGGCCCACCAGGTCCGGGCGCGCGGGCAGTTGACCTTCCTCGCCGTGCCGCGGCTGAGCCGGGTGCTGAACCAGATTCCGCACGACACGCACGCGGTGGTCGAGCTGGACGGCTCGTTCATGGACCACGCGGCCTACGAGACGCTGCACGACTGGCAGGAGTCCCACCTGGCGCACGGAGGCTCGCTGGAGGTGACCGGCCGCGCCGGAACGTCGGCGCGACTGCCCGGATCCGAGCCCGCCGACGGGGCCGACACGGCGGGTGATGCCGGTGGCGGCGACACGGCCGGTCCGGCCGACGGAGGCCACCACGCGGACCGGTCCCGCCGCGCACCGCAGCGCGGGGTTCACCAGTGCTGCCGGCCCTGGACCCCGTGGCAGAACCACTGCGACCACCGTCCCGCGGGCACCCGTACGATCACCGCCGCGGCCGCGGCGGCGGCTGCCGCGGCGGCCGCCGGGGCGCCGGAGGAGGCCGCTGCGGAGAAGGCCGCCGCGCCCGCGTCCCGGAGCCGCGGCGCGGGCCAACTGGCCAACGGGATCAGCGCCTTCCAGCGCGACACCGCGCCCCACGTGCGGGACGAGCTGGCCCGGCTGGCGCGCGAGGGGCAGCGGCCCTCCCAGCTCTTCCTCACCTGCGCCGACTCCCGTCTGGTGACCAGCATGATCACGGCCAGTGGCCCCGGCGACCTGTTCACGGTCCGCAATGTCGGCAATCTGGTCCCGCTGCCCGGCGCGGAGTCCACGGACGACTCCGTCGCCGCGGCCATCGAGTACGCCGTGGACGTACTGCAGGTGGACAGCATCACCGTGTGCGGGCACTCGGGCTGCGGGGCCATGCAGGCGCTGCTCAGCTCCGCGCCCGGGACCCCGGTGACCCCGCTGCGCCGCTGGCTGAAGCACGGGCTGCCGAGTCTGGAGCGGATGGCCAGCCGCCACCACGCATGGGCCCGGATCTCGGGCCGGCTCCCGGCGGACGCCGTGGAGCAGCTGTGCCTGACCAATGTGGTCCAGCAGCTGGAGCACCTGCGGGCCCACGAATCAGTGGCGAGGAGGCTCGCCGAGGGCACCCTGGAACTGCACGGGATGTACTTCCACGTGGGCGAGGCGCAGGCGTATCTGCTGTCCGAGGGCGAGGACTTCTTCGACTGCCGGGTCTTCGACACGGTGGGCCAGCACGCCTGAACCGATACCCTCCCGTATTCGTGCAATCGTTTGGCCCCTCCCCGCCCCCTGCAGCGGGGTGGGGCCATTCGCACTCCGTTCTCGCGCGGACCGAGTCGTGATATAGGTCTAAACCAATTCTCGGCTACCCCTTGTCACCTGGGCCGCTGACTGATGAGCTATGCCCGGGGACACAACGGACACCCTGGGAAAGGGAGATGTCGTGAGCAATGAGAGCCTGGCCAATCTGCTCAAGGAGGAGCGGCGGTTCGCACCGCCCGCCGATCTGGCCGCCGCCGCCAATGTGACCGAGGCTGCGTACACACAGGCCGACGCGGACCGGCTGGGCTTCTGGGCCGAGCAGGCGCGGCGGCTGACCTGGGCCACCGAGCCGACCGAGACGCTCGACTGGACGAACCCGCCCTTCGCGAAGTGGTTCGCGGACGGCAGGCTGAACGTCGCGTACAACTGCGTGGACCGCCACGTCGAGGCCGGCAACGGCGACCGCGTCGCCATCCACTTCGAGGGCGAGCCCGGCGACAGCCGTGCGATCACCTACGCCGAGCTCAAGGACGAGGTCTCCAGGGCCGCCAACGCCCTGACCGAGCTGGGCGTCGAGGCCGGCGACCGGGTCGCCGTCTACCTGCCGATGATCCCCGAGGCGGTCGTCGCGATGCTCGCGTGCGCCCGCGTCGGCGCCGCGCACTCCGTGGTCTTCGGCGGCTTCTCCGCCGACGCCGTCGCCTCCCGCATCCAGGACGCCGACGCCAAGCTGGTCATCACCGCGGACGGCGGCTACCGCCGCGGCAAGCCCACCGCCCTGAAGCCCGCCATCGACGAGGCCGTCGCCAAGTGTCCGCAGGTCGAGCACGTGCTCGTCGTGCGCCGCACCGGCCAGGACACCGCCTTCACCGAGGGCCGCGACATCTGGTGGCACGACGCGGTCGGCCGGCAGTCCGCCGAGCACACCCCGCAGCCGTTCGATGCCGAGCACCCGCTCTTCATCCTCTACACCTCGGGGACCACAGGTAAGCCGAAGGGCATCCTGCACACCTCCGGCGGCTACCTCACGCAGGCCGCGTACACCCACCACGCGGTCTTCGACCTGAAGCCGGAGACCGACGTCTACTGGTGCACCGCCGACATCGGCTGGGTGACCGGGCACTCCTACATCGTCTACGGGCCGCTCGCGAACGGCGCCACCCAGGTGATGTACGAGGGCACTCCCGACACCCCGCATCAGGGCCGGTTCTGGGAGGTCATCCAGAAGTACGGCGTCACCATCCTCTACACCGCGCCCACGGCCATCCGGACGTTCATGAAGTGGGGCGACGACATCCCCGCGAAGTTCGACCTGTCGAGCCTGCGCGTGCTGGGCTCGGTCGGCGAGCCGATCAACCCCGAGGCCTGGATCTGGTACCGCAAGCACATCGGCGGCGACCGCTGCCCGATCGTGGACACCTGGTGGCAGACCGAGACCGGCGCGATGATGATCTCCCCGCTGCCGGGCGTCACCTCCACCAAGCCGGGCTCCGCGCAGCGCGCCCTGCCCGGAATCTCGGCCACCGTCGTGGACGACGAGGCGCACGAGGTCCCGAACGGCGGGGGCGGCTACCTGGTCCTCACCGAGCCGTGGCCGTCGATGCTGCGCACCATCTGGGGCGACGACCAGCGGTTCATCGACACCTACTGGTCGCGCTTCGAGGGCAAGTACTTCGCGGGCGACGGCGCCAAGAAGGACGATGACGGCGACATCTGGCTGCTCGGCCGGGTGGACGACGTCATGCTGGTCTCCGGCCACAACATCTCGACCACCGAGGTCGAGTCGGCCCTCGTCTCGCACCCCTCGGTCGCCGAGGCGGCGGTCGTCGGCGCCAAGGACGAGACCACCGGCCAGGCCATCGTGGCCTTCGTCATCCTGCGCGGCAGCGCCTCCGAGACCGACACCCTGGTCGGGGAGCTCCGCAACCACGTGGGGGCGACCCTCGGTCCGATCGCCAAGCCGAAGCGGATCGTCCCGGTCCAGGAGCTGCCGAAGACCCGCTCCGGCAAGATCATGCGGCGTCTGCTGCGCGACGTGGCGGAGGACCGTGCGGTCGGTGACGTCACCACGCTCGCCGACTCCTCCGTCATGCACCTGATCCAGAGCAAGCTTCCGGCCGCCGCCGGCAGCGAGGACTAGCGAGGACTGAGGACGCGGGCCGGGGGCACCCGGCCCGCGACACACCGCGGGACACACCGCGGGACACACCGCGGGACACACCGAAAGGGGCACCCTG